>JAGHVP010000163.1 GCA_018064305.1 Candidatus Equibacterium intestinale
GGTCCTGATATTTATTGTCTTGAATGCCCTGCAGCCAGTTGTAGTCAGACAACTTGCAGCAGGAGGGCTCGTAGCCCACATTCAGCATACCGGTGTTGTCGCGCTCTACAGAACATCCGCGCGAACAGTCGTATTTGTTATTGTTCAATTCGTCCATAACGGGTTATATATATAAATAGAAGCGGTTACACAGGTCTGTGAACACCAGTTTGGCCAGCACGTTGCCGTCAATAGCGGCGATTGCAGTGTCAAGCGCTCCGATTATCTTCTGATAGAATGTGGGCTTGATGCGTGCGGCAAGACTCTTTATGTAATCCTCTTCCTGCCTTTTTGTATATGAAATGCCGGGAACATTCTCGGACATCATGAATATTTTCCTTATATAGTTTTCTGCATAGATACAGAACCTGCGCTGTGCCTCCTTGCCAAGGCCTGTCAGGTTCTCCGACACTGCCAGCACACCGGCAAGCGAGTGCTTCAGTGCCTCTTCCAGCAGGCTGCGGAGCAGCTCGTCGGCTTCTGTAAACGACTCTTCCCCTGAAATCAGCTCCTTTGCGCGTCCGTACGACCCGGCGGCAAGGTTGGCGTAGCTCATGGCGTCGGCTTCGTCAAGTTCGAAACCGGCAGCAAGAACTTCTGCCAGCTGATACTGCTCCATGGGCTGCAGCCGCACAATCTGGCAGCGCGACACGATTGTAGAGAGCAGTTTCTCTATCTGGCGTGTCACCAGGATGAAGAGTGTGCCGGGCTGGGGCTCTTCCAGCAGTTTGAGCAGTTTGTTGGAGGCTTCCATGTTCATCTTCTCGGGCAGCCAGATCACCATAACCTTGTAGTCTGAATCGTAGGCGTGCATGCTCAGGGTGTCGGAAATCTCCTTTGCCTCGTTGACAGAGATATTGCCGGCCTTGTTCTCTATGCCGATGGCCTCTGCCAGGTCGTGCTCAGAGAAATAGGGATTGCTTTTCAGCAGCTTGTTCCATTCTGCCATGAACAGGCGGCTCACAGGGCGTTTCTTGTCGGCGTCGCTGAGCGATGCGGTGGCATTGACAGGGAATGCAAAGTGGAGGTCGGGCCAGGCCAGGTTGGCGTGGCTGCGGCATGCGGGGCACTCTCCGCAGCTGTCTCCTCCGAAATCAGAGGGGACGTGGTTCTTGCAGTTGAGGTACTGCGAAAGGGCCACGGCAAAGCCGGCGGCACCCATACCTTCCTGTTCCACAAACAGAAGGGCGTGTGGTGTACGTCCGCTCTCCACCATTTTCACGAGAGAAGCCTTGAGCGCATCGTTGCCTATGAGGTCAGAAAATCGCATAATCTACAAATGTACAATCATTTCGCATTTTTTGCAATCAAACTGCAGATAGAGTTTCTTTCCTGCGTTGACAAGTGCCAGAGGCTCCTTTGCCTTGATGCGGTTTTTCTGGAAAGGACACATCCCCTTTTCGTATCTGATGCAGTACTTCGTGCGCATGAGCTCTGCTCCGTCTACCGGCTTCAGCTCATAGGCCTCGGCAACGCTCTCGGCCCCTGCAGCCTCTTAAACGCTCCGTGCCAGCGAGTTCGCACAGTTTGCCAGATACGGCACCTGCCCGCCCTGCAGCGCCTGGAATGCGAGACTGCCGGTCTGCTGAAGGAGCATATCGCCCCGGCGGGCTAAAGCCCGGCTGCTCGGGCCGCAAGCGTAAAAATGCTGGCTGTGAACACCCTCGCGACCCATGGCGTTTAAATGGGAGGGGCCCGCAAGCGGAGCTTGTGGGAGGGATGGAGCGCAGCGGAAATGCTCCGAAGCAGAGCCGGCAGCGGGCACAGGCGCTGCATGGGTGCTTATGTGAGAAGCGAAGTTCTCCTGAAGGGAGCTGCCAGCGCAAAGAGGCGCGCCAGGGAAATGCTCCGAAGCAGAGCCGGCAGCGGGCACAGGCGCTGCAGACCGGCAGTCTCGACTCTCATACGCTGCAAGGCGCGCTGCCAGAAGTTTCTCGGCAAGAGCCCGGCGCCACCCATTGAGAGCGGCTGCACTGTAAAACCTCACATCACTCTCGTCAACCTCACCACAATGGAAGTTATAATTCAGCGCCCGCTTGCCCATCTGCCGCTGGATATTCGCCACAGCTGCAGCCCTCTTCTCTGCCTCGGGAGCTTCAGCATCAGGCGTAATGCAGGCCTCGAAACCATCTTCATCCCTTGCAGTAATCCCTTTCGCAGAGAAGCAGACATCAACATCTATCAGCCTCTCAGGCATATTGTTGTCCAACTCTTTCTCAAATGCAAGGTTCAAGTTGCGGTACACCTTCTGCCCGTTTTTCAGCCCGGCCGTCTCCTTTATGAATATCCTGCCGTTGCGGATAGTGTCGATACGCATCCCTTCCGCATCTCCCTTTGTGGCTGCGAACACAAGCCCGTCACCGTTTGCAAGCACCTTGTCGGTCTCAACCGTGATCCAGCCCGGTCCGATTGAAGAGATAGTGCCGATATATTCTCCGCTGGACTTGCTGCTTACTGCAGAGTTCCACCGCCCGCGCTGCCCGTCGATGAAGAGAGAAGTGTAGCCGCGGTTGAATGTGGCATCGGGGTTGGGGGTGAAGCCGCCGTGCAGCGAACCCGACGAGGCTTTCACGAACCTTGGATCCCTGCGGCAGAGGTCATCTGCCAGAGACCGGTAGTATCTTACTATATTTTTGACATATGATGCATTCTTGAGCCTGCCCTCTATCTTGAACGAACAGATTCCTGCCTGCGCCAGCTCTTCCAGCCTGTTGTCAAGCCTGTAATCCTTCAGAGAAAGCAGAGGAGCGTCTTTCACAAGCACCTTTCCGTCGGCATCCACAAGGTCATAGAGGCTGCGGCAGGCCTGGATGCAGCTGCCGCGGTTGGCGCTGCGCCCAGCCAGGTACTGGCTCAGGTAGCAGTTGCCGCTGTAGCACACGCACAGCGCGCCGTGAACAAAGAACTCCAGCTCGCACTGCACCGCATCTGCAATCTCCCTGATCTGGTCCATGCTCAGCTCGCGCTCCAGGATCAGCCGTGTGAATCCGAGGCTCTCAAGGAATCTGGCCTGCTCCGGTGTGCGGATGGCACACTGGGTGGAGGCGTGCAGCTCTATCGACGGCAGGTCCATGCGGGTGATACCCAGGTCCTGCACGATAATGGCATCGACACCCGCCTCATAAAGCTGCCATATCATCTCACGGGCCTGCTCGAGCTCGTCTTCGTAGAGGATGGTGTTGACAGTGGCGTAGACCCTGGCAGAGAAGCGGTGGGCATATTCTGCCAACTCTGCTATCCCGTCCACAGGATTGCCTGCAGCTTCGCGGGCTCCGAACGCCGGACCTGCGATATATACAGCATCGGCACCGCAGTTTATGGCCGCGATGCCGATGTCTTTATTCTTTGCCGGAGCAAGTATCTCAAGCTTTACATGTTGCATTTAAGCTCTTCATTGATTTTGTATTCAGCGATAGCCTTGAACTGTGCATCGTTGACGATCTGCTTGTAGTAACCGCAAGCTTTTGCACGGTCTTTCTGGCCTTCGTATGCAGTTGCAAGCTGATAGATGATCTGGCTCTTGTCCTTTGCGTTGGGAGCGAGGGCGATGTAAGCCTCGAAACCTGCGATAGCTGTTGAGAACTGCTTGAGGTTGAGTGCGTTCATGCCGATAAGCTTCTGAGCGTTGGGAGAATCCTTTGCCTGTGCTGACAGCTGTGCATTCTCAAGGGCGCCTTTGTAGTCTTTTGCCTTCTGGCATGCAACTGCCTTCTTGAGGTAGATGTTTGAAAGCTGCTTGTTAGCCTCAGCCTCTGCGCCTGCTTCGCTTGCGCGGTTGAACACTACGATTGCCGAGTCAGCCTCGCCTGCACCTGCAAGTGCGATACCGAGACGGAGAAGGGCGGTGGTGTTGGTCTCGTCTGCTTCAACGGCATTCTTGAATGCCTCGGCAGCCTCTGCAAAACTCTTTGCATTGAGGAGAGCACCGCCTTTTGCCATATACATCTTGGGAATGAGGTTTGTTGCACGCTCTGCTGCATCGGCGTTGTTGTCATATTCAGTTGCAAGCTCGACTACTTTCTTGAAGTTTGTGAGAGCCGCGTCGAATTCGCTGGCTTCTGCTGCTTCCTCACCAAGTTTCATATAGATCTGAGGGATGATGTCCTGGCAGTCGCCAACAACATTCACTGCCTCTTCGCCAAGTCCTTTGGCCATTTCAAGGCATTCGAGGAATTTGGGGAGGGATTCTTCTTTGTTACCTTCGTTGAGGAGAGTGCCGGCCTCGTTGTAAAGGTTTACAGCAGTTTCCATGTCCTGTGCATTTGCAAAACCGAATGATGCAAGTACTACAGCTAAAGTGAGAACGATCTTTTTCATATTCAGATTAAAATTATTTGTTCGAAGTGATCATATGGGCACATTCCGTGCCAAGTGGTGCAAAGGTAAAAAAAATGTACATTTGCACAAAATTTAAACTGCAGCAGAAATGATTATAGAAATTGACGACATATTGGTTTCGAGCGAAATAATCACCGAGTATTTTGCGTGCGACTATGAGGCCTGCAAGGGAGTGTGCTGCGTGATAGGCGACAGCGGGGCACCGATGACAGAGGCGGAATCCGAGGCGCTGGAGCGCGAATGGCCGGTGTATAAAGACCTTATGACTGATGTGGGCCGCAGGTGTGTGGATGAGAAAGGCTTCTTTGAAATAGACCGCGACGGCGATATGGTAACCCCTATAATGGACATGTCTGCGGAAGAGCGCGAGGCCACCGGGATGGCTGTGGTGAAGGAGGGCAACGACCTTCCGTGCGCCTTCACCATGTATGAAGACGGCAACTGCCTGTGTGCCGTCGAGAGGTCTTTCTGCCAGGGGAAATGCAGGTTCAAGAAGCCGATTTCGTGCAGCCTCTACCCGATAAGAGTGTCGCAGTTCGCCACAGGTCAGAAAGCCCTCAACCTGCACAGGTGGGCTATCTGCCACAATGCCTTCGACAAAGGAAGGCGCGAAGGGACAAGGGTCTATCAGTTCCTGAAAGGCCCGCTTACCGAAGCTTTCGGAGAGGAGTTCTATTCGCAGCTGTGCGAGGCGGCCAGGATGCTTGAGGCGCGCTCGTAGTCTTCGTCGTCCACCACAAGCCTTACGTCGAACCCGGCCGAGGCCCCCAGCCCCACGAATACCAGATTCTCGTTGAGCACTTCGCACATAATGCCCTCGCCCTCAAGCAGGGAGGCGTCTATATGCGCGTCCATCGGTGAAGTGTATCGTCTTACAACCTGCATTATTCTTCTGTTTGATGGTGCTGCATACGGTAGTTGTAATAAATGGCGCTGATGACGCGGGTGGTGTCGCGGTAACGGCCGTCCACTTCCACATGGATGCCGTCGGCCGCGGGAGTGAATGTGATGGCATCTTCCCACATGCGCGAGATGCGCAGGGCCACCCTGTCGCTGCGGAACTTCATCACGCCGTCTTCGTCGCTGACCAGCGAATACTCAGCGTTCTTCATGGTCTCGACCACCACATCGTGATACTCTTCCCAGCTGCCGTCGAGGGTGAGCCTGCCTTTCTTGTATCCCACCAGAGGGTAGACAGCTGCAAAGAACACGAAGATTGCTGCAATCTTAAGGAAGGCGCCTTCCTCGAACATTTCTGCCAGAGGGACGTCCTGCCCGTGCATGGCAACCCTGATGATGAGGATGCAGAGGCAGAATATCAGTACAAAATATACCAGGTACTTGAGCGAGCGTACTATATACTTCATAATTTCAGCTTTTTGGAATGTTTTATGCAAAAATAAACTATTTTTGTGAACTTATTATCCAATTTTTTGAATATGGAACAGGAAGAGAAATTAAGGAAAGTGATTGTGGCACTGGGTATGGTGGCAGTGGGTCTGCTGGCAGCCCTGCTTATCATCATGATCAACAAAAACAAGCTTGTAGGCCAGCTGAAGGTTGAAAAGGCAGACCTCACCGCAGAGATGGAGCAGCTCCGCACCGACTATGACTCACTCTATGTCAACAGCACCCTGCTCACCGATTCGCTGGCAGTGGAGCGCGAGAAGGTAGACCAGATGATAGAGCGTCTCAAGAAGACAGAGGCCACCAACCGCGCACAGATAAAGAAATATGAGGCCGAGCTGGGCACCATGCGCAGCATCATGAAGCATTATATCGTTCAGATAGACTCTCTCAACAACCTCAACATCACACTCCGCGAAGAGGCTTCGACAGCCAAGAAAGAGGCTGCCGACAGCAAGAAGAAATACGAAGAGCTGCGCACCACCACCGACGAATATGCAAAGCAGGTGGAGAAAGGCTCTGTTGTAAAGGCCCGCGGTATCACCCTGGTGGGTATCAACGGCTCGGGTGACGTCACCGACCGCAGCAGCCGCGTGGTCAAGCTGCGCACCGACCTTGCACTGGTAGAGAACGCGCTTGCAAAGAGCGGTTCGCGCCGCATATACATCCGCGTCAAAGGTCCGGACGGCATCCTCATGACATCGTCTGAGCAGAAGATCTTCACCTGCGGAGGCGAAGAGATGATAAGCTCTGCATCACGTTCTGTGGACTATCAGGGCGCCGAGGTCGAGATGAGCATCTACTTCTCCGGCGACCAGCCTTACGTGAAGGGTACATACTCAGTAGACGTCTATTCTACCGACGGCAAGCTGGGAAGCGCAGACCTTCTTCTCAAATAGGCGCCGATGGGGATATATGTACATATCCCTTTCTGTGCATCTTTCTGCACGTATTGTGGCTTTTATTCAGAAGTGTGCCGACATCAGCCGGCACACTCTGCATATATAGAGGCGCTGAAGCGTGAAATTGCTCTCAGGAAAGATTTCTTCTGCTCCAGTGGACCGGTGCGCACACTCTATTTCGGCGGCGGCACCCCTTCGCTGCTGGCTCCGGAGCTTATGGCGGACATCTGTGATGCGCTGCGCGCTGGTTTCGACCTCTCACAGCTTGAGGAATTTACCGTCGAGGTCAATCCCGAGGATGTGGTGAGTGCCGGCGGCGATGCCATGCTGGAAGGATTCAAAAAGCTTGGGGTGAACCGCATCAGCATGGGGGTGCAGTCTTTCTGCGACCAGCACCTCAGGTTCATGAACCGCAGGCATACCGCGGCCTCTGCGGTGGATGCTTTCAAAAAGCTTCGCGCAGCGGGCTTCGGCAATATCTCGATCGATTTGATTTTCGGCTTTGCCGGGCTTACCGATGCAGAGTGGCGCAGCACTCTCGGGCAGGCGGTGGCGCTGGGCCCCGAGCACATTTCGGCCTACCAGATGAGCCTGGACCCGAACAGCGCGCTGGCCGACATGGCAGCGGCAGGAAAGTATGCCGAGCCGGCAGATGAGTCATGTGCAGCACAGTATGCCATGCTGCAGGAGTGTCTGGAGCGGCATGGCTGGCATCAGTATGAGATTTCGAATTTTGCCAGGGAAGGGTTCCATTCACGCCACAATTCAGCCTACTGGACCCGCAGGCCCTATCTTGGGCTGGGGGCGGCGGCACACTCCTTCGACGGAGATGCCCTGCGCAGCTGGAATCCGGCATCGATAGAGGAATATATGAAGGCGCCGGGCGTTCCCGAGGGGAGCGAGACTCTGAGTGCGTCGGATATCTTCAACGAACAGGTGATGCTTGGTCTGCGCACCGTGCGCGGGGTGGAGAGGAAAACGATAGAGGCCGCCCCGTATGTGAAGGGGAGGCCTCTGTCCGAAACGGCTGCCGGCATGGTGGCCGAAGGCCTGCTCGAGGAATCGGGCTCCTGCTACAGAATTCCGCGCAGCAGGCTGTTTGTATGCGATTCCATCATTGAACGGCTGTTCACAGACTAGACAGTCATTATCTCTTTTTCCTTTGCTGCGAGAACTTCGTCTATCTTCTTGGTGAACTTGTCGGTAGATTTCTGCATTGCAGCTTCGCTGTCTTTCTCCACATCCTCGGGAAGACCCTCTTTCTGGAGCTTCTTGAGTGCGTCGATAGCATCGCGGCGGCAGTTGCGCACGCTTACCTTTGCAGTTTCGCCGGCTGTCTTGGCCTTTTTCACAAGTTCCTTGCGGCGGTCTTCAGTGAGCGCGGGAACGTTGATGCGTATAACCTCACCGTTGTTCTGGGGAGTGAAGCCGAGGTTTGCGTCCATGATTGCCTTTTCGATGGCTGCAATCATGCTGCGGTCCCAGGGCTGGATGAGCATAGTCTTGGCATCGGGGCTGGTGATGCTTGACATCTGCGGCAGAGGTGTGGCAGTACCGTAGTAGTTGACTACCACTGAGTTGAATACTTCGGGATTGGCCTTGCCTGCGCGGTAAGTCTTGAGTTCGGCCTGGAGGTGGCTGACAGCGTCGTCCATCTTCATCTCGGCAAGCTCCAGTACTTCTTGTGCTTTTTCGATCATAGCTGTAATATTATTATTTATTGATTATCGGATTATGATACTACTGTGCCCACAGGCTCGCCTGCCAGCAGACGCGCCAGGTCGCCCTTGTTGTTCATGTTGAACACAATGATGGGCATCTTGTTGTCTTTGCAGAGAGCGAATGCCGTGCTGTCCATCACCTTGAGGCCGTCGGCAAGGGCCTTGTCGAAGCTCAATGTCTGATATTTCTTCGCATCGGGATTCTTCATGGGGTCGCAGTCGTACACGCCGTCGACCTTCGTCCCCTTGAGCAGGGCGTCGGCACCTATCTCACATGCGCGGAGTGCAGCTGCCGAATCGGTGGTGAAGAAGGGGTTGCCCGTGCCGCCCGCTATCAGCGCCACGCCGCCTTTCTCCATAAAGCTTACGGCAAGATCCCTTACATAGTATCTGCCCATGGGCTCCATGGGGATGCTGGTATAAACTTCTGCAGGAACACCTGCAGCTTTGATAGAAAGTGAGAGCCCGATAGAGTTGATGACAGTGGCAAGCATGCCCATCTGGTCGCCGCGCACACGCTCGAAACCGGCGTTCACGCCGCTCAGGCCGCGGAAGATGTTGCCGCCGCCCACAACTATGGCCACCTGGGTGCCGCCTTTCACAACTTCTGCGATCTGCTCTGCAAAGCAGGCCATCACATCTTCATCAAGACCTTTTCCTTCGGCTCCGGCAAGTGCCTCACCGCTCAATTTCAGCAATATTCTCTTGTATTCCATTGTACGATTCAAGTTTTTTATCAAACAAAAGTAGCCAAAGATTGTGTTATTTACAACTTTAAGTTAAATTTGCACCTCATAATTGAAACGATAATAAACAACCTTAGCATAATTATGGCAAATATTTTTAAAAGTTCAATCGGTAAGAAGCTCATTATGAGTGTTACAGGTCTTTTTGTAATCCTGTTCCTTACTCTCCACATGACTCTCAATTTCGTGTCAGTTTTCAGTCCCGAGGCTTTCGAGGGTGTCTGCAATTTCATGGCTCTCCCTATTGTGGGCATCATGGTCCCTGTTCTTGCAGCTGGTTTCATCATCCACATCATCTATGCTTTCATCCTTTCCTTCGGTAACCTGAAAGCACGCGGCGGTGTGAAGAGATATGAGGTTTCAAACAAGGCTGCCACCGATTCATGGG
The DNA here is from genome assembly GCA_018064305.1 of Candidatus Equibacterium intestinale. Taxonomy (GTDB): domain Bacteria; phylum Bacteroidota; class Bacteroidia; order Bacteroidales; family UBA932; genus Equibacterium; species Equibacterium intestinale. The sequence goes on from JAGHVP010000163.1 coordinate 9,542, forward strand.
CTGCTAAAAATATGATCTGGCTGGGTATTATCGTGCTTCTCGGTATTGCACTTCACCTCACACACTTCTGGGCAAACATGCAGCTCCAGGACTGGACAGGCGGTGAACCTTCAAACCCCAACGACCTGCTTGCAGCAACTTTCGGCAGCCCCGTTGTAACAGTGCTCTACCTTGTATGGTTCTTTGCAATCTGGATGCACCTCACACACGGTTTCTGGAGCGCATTCCAGACAATCGGCTGGAGCAACGACAAATGGTTCAAACGCACCAAAGTCATCACAATCATCGTTGACACCATCCTTATGGGCGGCTTCGCTGTAACTGCAATTGCAGCATTCCTCCGCACAAAAGGTATTCTCTAGGAATAAGTTTTATATCAATTACATAGGAGAGGTCGACTAAAAAGGGTCGTCCTCTCTTTTTTGTTCCCGTGCAGGAGGCGGGCTGCACTGCAGGCTGGTTGCGTGGTGGAGGGATGGTCGAATAATGGCGCCGCTTAACGCTGAAACGGCAGTGCCGCGAATGGAGATTGGCCGGCCGCAACGGCTGGACTAGCAGTCAAAATCTAGGGAAAACGTTGCTAGTCCTTAGGTTTTCGCCTGAAAACA
>JAGHVP010000217.1 GCA_018064305.1 Candidatus Equibacterium intestinale
GATAAGCTCACCGTAAACCACCTGTGTGAAAGGCATGTCCTTGATCTTGAGGTCTTCGAAAGCCTTTATTATGATGGTGGTGGATGACATTGAAAGCACACCGCCAAGGAATATGCATTCGATTGAATCCAAGCCCATAAGCTTGCCCAGGGCCAGCCCCACGGCGGTCATTCCGAAGAAGATGGCGGCCATCATGATAAGCGCTTTGCTGCCCACCTTGAGCAGTTTCTTGAAGCTGAATTCCAGACCGAGGCCGAACAAAAGGAAGATGATGCCGATTTCAGACCACTGCTCGATGTTAGCAGCGTCACTGATGGTGGGAAGCAGTCCGGTGTGAGGCCCCACAAGGAAACCGGCCACAATGTAACCGAGGATGAGTGGCTGCTTCAATGCCTTGAAAATCAGTGTTGTAATACCTGCCGTGATGAATATAAGGGCAAGATCGGTTACAAGTGTCATTCCTTCCATATCTTTCTAATCTCCGTTTGTTTCAAAAAGGTTTATGTCTGGCAGGCTGCCTGAGTACTTCTCGCGCAGGCGGTCCAGCTCAGCGGCGTTGCTGCTGCTCTGATGAGGACCGCGCCAGGCATCGGTGTTGACAATCAGAATCCAGCACTGCCCGTCGGGATAATACTTCACCATTACTGTCGAGCCGTCAAGTGTGCCGCTGCGTGTGAGAGTGCCGTTGGCATCGCTGCTGGCCCAGCCGAAAGGTTTATGAGAAAGCTCGTCGGGTGAGGTCATGGTATGTCGGCTCTTGTCTGAAATGATATCCTTGATGCCGTCAAGACCGTCAATCGCGCAGACAAAGCGTGCAAGTTCCGGTGCTGAGGCAATCCATCCGCCGGCACCGGCAAGGGCGCGTATGTCGGCTCCGCCGTAGCAGCTTATGACAGAATCCTGTGTGCCGTCGAAAGGTGCCACAACACCGGCATTCGGCTGCATGTAATAGCGGCTTTCGTTGAGGCGGCGCTCGTGGTAGAAATTGCCTGCAAGATGCATGTCGCGGCAGCCTGCGGGCTCAAGGACATTCTGCTGGACCCACTTTTCGTAGTTTTCTCCTGTCACATGCTCTATTACCATTGAAAGCAGGAGATATCCGAAATTTGAATAGCGGTAGGTAGTGCCTGGCTCGAATGAGATGGGACGGCGTACCACACACTTTACAAGAGTGTTGTGGTCGGGGGCTCCTTCAAGCTTGTTCTGCAGGATGATGTCGCGGGTGCAGAACATCGGGTCGCCCCAGCGGTTTGAAAGGCCGGACTCATGCCTGAGCAGCTGCCCGACAGTGATTTCGTAGTAACGCTTGTCTTTTATGACATTGGTGAATGTGGTGTCGTTGAGGATGCCGTCATCACCGAACACTTTGCTCTCAAGTGAAAGACTGCCGTCTTCAACCAGGCGCATTATGGCAGTGGCGGTAATGAGTTTCGACACCGAGGCGATGCGCATGAGTGTGCCTGGTGTCATGGGAAGGTGCTCGTCTTTCATACCATAGCCCTTGCAGTAAACGAGTCTGTCATTGTCTGTAACGGCAAGGGTTACGCCGGTGAAGTTCCAGTATCTTGTGAAGCGCTCTATCTCGCGGTCCATCCTGTCAAGTTCTGGAATAGATGACATCTCGTTGGAAAGCGTCATGTTGAGCAGGGGGGAGGTACTGTTATCCACCTGCCTGTCTGCCTCTTTGCGCTGCTTCCTGCTCTTTTTCTGTTTTTGCTCCTTTGCCGGTTTCTGTCTCTCTTTCTTTACTTTGACAGGTTCTGCCACGGCGGTGGCATCTTCTTCTGCTTCAACCACTGCAACTGTATCCTGCACGGGATCTGCCTTCTTCATCCTGCGGTGCTTCTTCGGCTTCTCTCCCACGGCGGTGGTGTCTTCAGCCGCTTCAACCACTGCAACAGTATCCTGCACAGGATCTGCCTTCTTCATCCTGCGGTGCTTCTTCGGCTTCTCTGCCACGGCGGTGGTGTCAGCTGCCGGCTCTTCAACAGCTGTTTCTACTACAGCAGGCTGCTCTTCCATGACGGGCTGCTCCACAGCAAGTGTATCTGAGTATTCCTCCACAGGGCGCTCCGGCTTTCCATGTCTTCCGGCAAGCACTGCAATCACAATCCCTATTGCGGCAAGCAGCGCCACAACTGCCAGAAACTTCGGCAGTGTGATGCTCCTTCCAGGATTGTAATTGTATTTGCTCTTATATCTTTTGTATCTGCGTCTTTGTCCCAT
>JAGHVP010000238.1 GCA_018064305.1 Candidatus Equibacterium intestinale
CCCTGCAGACGTCGCTTTCCGAAAGTTCCACCACAAGTTCCATCTCGCCAAGGTCGGATATGGTCATCATTTCTGTGCCGGCCATGGTGTTGGTGCCCACGACCCTTTCGCCCGGCTCCACCGACATGCGCGTCACAACTCCCGATGCCGGGGCATAGACCATTGTCTTTGCAAGCTGCGTGCGGGCCTCTTCCAGCGCAGTCACCGCCATCTCTTCCTGGCAGACTGCCTCATCCATATTGCATGCTGCAACCTCCCTGGCCAGTACTGCACACTGGAGGTCGGCCTTGCTCACCGCGTTCCTTGCATGGAGGCTGTCGGCCCGTGCGGCCTCTTCGACACGCAGCCCCAGCTCGACTTGTGCAGCCTCTTTCCGGGCTGTGGCGCTGCCGAGCGAGGCTTCGGCACGGCGGACCGCCAGAAGGTAGTCGTCCTGCCTGATTGTAAGCAGAAGGTCGCCCTTCCGCACTGTGTCGCCCTCTGCAAAACACAGTTTTACAATCTCCCCCGATACATCGGGAGAAATAGTTACCATACGTGCCGGCCGGATCTTGCCGTACACCGAAGAAACCTCTGTCACAGAGTCTTTCACCGGGTATGCCACTTCCACCGATATCGTGTCGCCGCTTCTGTCGCGGGTGGCGAAAACAAGCACTACAGCAGCTGCGGCTGCAGCACATATCACCTTCCTCCTCCGTCTTTTCCTGTCACTTGCCATAACTGTTGTAGTGCTCAATCGTCTTTTGCTGGAACAAATATCTGTACAGAGAGCAGATGTACTCCCTGTCACTCTGAATCATCTCTTTCCTGGCGTCGATGTATTCCGATGCGCTTATTGCACCTTCCGCAAACTCTTCCTCCGCCACAGCCTCCTTCTCACGGCACATCCGCCTGTATTCCAGACAGGCGGCCGCCCTGCGGCGCAGTGCCTCGCATTCCCTTCCCGCCGCATCCAGGGTGTTCTCCATGTCAAGCAGTGTTTTCCTGAGCCTGGCGCGGGCCTCTTTCAGCGTGCTTCCGGCGGTGGATATCTCCCTTGCCGCAGCGCCTCCTGCAAACAGAGGCAGCGATACAGAAACAGTGAGCGACGGGTTGCCGTTGTCGCGGATCTGGTTCCTGAATATGTCGGGCGAAAGGTCGCTGTAATATGTGCCGTAAGCCCCTGTGAGGACGACGGATGGAAGAAGAAGCCCTTTCGCCTCTTTCACTCCGTATTCGCAGGCGCTTATTTCGTGCTCCAGGGCAATGATGCCTGGAGAAAGCTCTGGCCGGAGCTCCACTGTGACAGGGGCTTTGTCTGCAAGACAGTCTGTGTCGATGCCTTCTATTTCAAACGGCGGCCCACCGGCTTCATAGCCCATAAGGGCGGCAAGACGCTGCTTCGCGTTCTGCTCGTCGCCGGCCGCCTGCACGATATCGGCCTCTTCCGAAGCTGCCTGAGCTCTTATCTCAAGCATGGTGCTGCGGGTTGCCATGCCGCTTTCACAGAGCGCCTCCACAACTCCGGCCTTCTCCAGGGTCCGGCTGTGGATCTCTTCCAGCGACTCCTTGAGCTCCCTTGCCAGCAGGCACTCCAGATATGCTCTGGTAACCTCTTCCGTAATCTCCATCTCCAGCGCTCTGCCTGCCCATACGGCACTTTGGAGAAGCTCTTTCCCACGGGCTGTCCCGTTCACCCTGCGCATGCCGTCGAAAATGGTAAAAGAAGTGCCGACCGAGGCGCCTGACTGTTTTGTAAGGCGGTTCCTGATTATCAGAAGCTCCTGCATGTCGACACTTCTGCCCCAATTGAAATACTGATTCAGATAAAGGTTGAGAGAGGGGAGATACTCCAGTCTTGAAGAGTTCAGCATCGCCCGGCTCTTCTCTGCTTCAATGCGTGCCGAAGCCATCTCCGGACTTGACTGCACCGCATATTGGATGCACTCCTCCAGGTTGAACAGGGCAAGAACCAGCATCACAGCCAAGCTTTTCATATGGAAATCCCCTCTCTGTCAATGAATTATCTTGCGGCCTCTACCTTGCGCTCGCATCCGGAGAACATGCCTCCGAGTACCTTGACGGCAACGCCAAGTGCGTATCCGATGTAATAGAGCGCCTTCTGCGCGTTCTTGTCAACGGCGCCGCCGCAGACCTGGCAGCACTCGATTCCGCTGATAACGGTTAATTCTGTGTTTTTCATGATGTTTCGGGTTTTAATCTGTTAATTATTTGATTTTCATCAGAGCAAGACCGTCGGTGAATCCGCTGATGAGATGCGGTACATAGTCGTCGAGAAAGTCAACGACCATACGCATAACATTGATGATTTTGGCCCCGAGTCTCTCTTTGGCGACTGCTCCGCCGAAGAGGGTGAGTTCGGAAGAATCCAACCCTGCAAGGCCAATCTCACGTAATCTCATTTCTTCCATAGTTTTTGTGTTTTGTCAGGTTTTCTGCAAATGTTATCGGGTGTGCAGATTTCACCCTTTTCTGAAAGCGCTTCCGGTATTTTTCATTTCAATTATGTTGTCGGCCAGCAGCAGGTCGTCTGCCCTGTGGCTGATTATCACTATCGTTACCGTGCCCTCGGCCTTCATCTGCTCCAGCTTCTTCATCACGGCAGCCCGCGAGACACTGTCAAGCGAATTTGTGGCTTCGTCCAGTATCAGGATAGACGGGCGGCGGTAGAGCGCGGCTGCAAGTGCTATCCTCTGCTTCTGTCCGCCGCTCAGCCTGCATCCTCCTTCACCGACCCTGGTGAGGATGCCCTGCGGCATGCTGCGGATGAAGTCACCCAGCTCCAGCTGTTCGACCAGCTCTGCGGCAAACCTGACGTCGGGCTCGGGGTCGGCCGAGGTTATGTTGTAGAGTATAGTGTTGTCGAAAAGACGGATATCCTGCGGTACTATCGTGATGTGGCGGCGCCACTCATCAAGGGCGAACAGGCTGATGTCTGTGCCTCCCAGGGTTACGGCACCTGCCGAAGGGGAGTACATCCTGAGGGCAAGCTGCGCCAGTGAGCTTTTACCACATCCGCTGGGACCGGTCACTGCTGTCACCTTACCTGCCGGGATAGTGGCCGAGAAGTCGTCCAGGATCTCCAGGGCTCCAGGATATGCGAACCGCACATGCTCGAATACAAGGTCTTCCATGACAGGTCTGCCTCCGGTGCCGCAGGGGAGATGGCATCCCTCACGCTTCTCTTCCTCGAGGTCCAGGACATCGAACAGCCTGCGGGCGCTGGTGCGTGTCGAGGCTGCCATCGAAATCACTGCAACAAGCGAGTTCAGGGGTGAAGAGAAGAATGATGTGATAGAGTAGAACGACACCAGCTCGCCCACGCTCAGCTCTCCTCTGAAAATGGCTGTGGAGCCTGCTGCCAGCAGGATTATTACAATAGCTTTCGATACTGTCTCGGACATCAGTGTGAAGGCTGTGTCGCACCGTCCCGCACCCACAAGTTTCGAGCAGAGTACGGCGTATTTCTCTTTCAGGACGTCTGCGGCCGTGTCTTCCATACCGCTGTACTTTATGCTTTTCACGGCTGCGATGTTCTCTACGCATTTCTCTTCGAACAGAGTGCCCGCCGCCATTATCTCTCGGCTGTAGCGCAGTCCCTTGTGCGATGCCAGCCAGTAGATGGCCGTGTATGCCGGGATGAACAGCAGGATGAACAGCGCAAGGCGCCGGTGGAACGAGAACATCAGGGCGAACGACACGACAAGCGTAAGAAGGCTGATTACAGATGACGATATTCCTTCCGTGACAAATTGACGTATCTTGTACGCGTCTGATATCCTGGAGTTTATCTCACCGGCTCCGCGCTGGTTGAAAAAGGCCGCAGGCAGGTGGAAAAGATGCCGGATGAAATCAACGATAAGCTGAGTATCAATGCCTGTGGCCGCATTCAATAATTTTAAAGACCGTATGTATCCGATAAAGAACGAAATGACTGCAAGTATGACCATCACTATGACAGGGGAGAGGACTTTCGATGCATCGCCCCCGGTGATGACATTGTCTATGAAATACTGCAGGAACAGAGAGAAACTTATGCCGATGGCGATGTAAACCAGTGCATATGCGGTGGCGGCGGCAATCTCTCCCCCGAACATCCTGAAAAGAGGGCCGAACCTCTCCATAAGGCTGGCAGTGTGGTCTCCGGCCTTGAAATCCGGGCCGGGCTCGAGCATTATCACATAGCCCGTCCATCTCTTTTTCAGATCCTCCATGCTGATCCTGCTGCGGCGGCCGTTCTCCGGGTCCATGATTTCGGCCCGTGTCCCGTCGGTCCCGCACAGCACAATGAAGTGCAGATAGCCGTCGGAAGTCTCTGTGTGAAGGATGCAGGGGCGTCCGATCCTTCCAAGGACATCGGTGTCGCGCTCTGCCGATTTGGCCGGGGTGGCCTTCATCCCGACAGCCTGGCAGCAGTCAAGGATCCCCTTTATGGTAGTGCCTGCCTCCGAAGCTCCGCACAGCGCGCGTATTGCTGCCAGCGGCATCTGCAGCCCGTACCATCCGGCCACTGCCGCTATGCATGCCACCGCACAGTCGCTGCGGTCGTGCTGTCTTATCCCTTTCACTTTCTTCATATCCCTTCGAAAGACATTTTAAAGAAGCGGCACCTGCTTGTCTGCCGGCCGGCCGCGGACAACCCTTTCTCCCTTTTTATGTGCCCTGCCCGACCATGCGCGAAAGGAGGTGCTGCTTCCGGATTTTTCTCACAAAAAAATCTCCCCTACCTTTCGAGTGCAAAGTAGAGGAGATTTTCTGCTGCAGCCGAGCCGTATTCTCAAATTCTGCAGGAGTGGGGCGGGAAAGAATTTTAGAAAAGCTCTTTCAATAATGGAAACAGCGCTTTCGCAAACTCCAGAAGAGGTGAGAAGAACTTCGATTCGGCCATTTTCTCTGCTGGAAGGAAACCTGCCAGCTCGTTGGCCGAGTTGATGAAATAGGCGATGATGCCAAGGATGAAGGCAGCCTTGACAAAGCCGAGCAGAGCTCCGAAAATGCGGTTGATACCGCCGATCATTGTGATTTTCATGAGCTTCTTGAGCAGCCCGCCCAGCAGGTTGAGCACTATGGCGACAACCACGAAAATCAGGATGAACGCGATGGCTTTCATCCAGAAAGAGTCTTTTATTCCGAAGATGCCTCCGATGACGTTGCCCACGCTGTCGGAGAAATGAAGTGACAGCCAGATGCCACCCAGCACCACGGCCAGTGAGATGACCTGGTCTACCAGTCCTTTCTTGAAACCGATCACTACAGACGGCACGAAGCACGCCAGGATGATGATGTCTATGATACCCATATTTTTTGCAAAGATTCAGTCTTCAACGGGCAAAATTAGCAAATAATGTTATCTTTGCACCTTATTCAAAAAACAATTCATATAGAGCTATGAGTTTTCCGGAATACAAGAGTATCGATTTAGTAGAAGTCAACAGTTCAATCCTTGATGAGTGGCATAAGGAAGACGCTTTCCGCAGAGTTCTGAAACTGCGTGCCGGCGCCCCCAGATTCATATTTTTCGAAGGCCCCCCTTCAGCCAACGGCAAGCCGGGCATCCACCATGTGATGGCACGTTCCATCAAGGATGCAGTGTGCCGCTACAAGACCCAGACAGGCTATCTTGTAGAGCGCAAGGCAGGTTGGGACACACACGGCCTCCCCGTGGAGCTTGGTGTGGAGAAGATGCTGGGCATCACGAAAGAGGATATCGGCAAGAAGATATCTGTAGATGATTATAACAAGGCGTGCCGCAGGGAGGTGATGAAATACACCGCAGAGTGGGTTAACCTCACCGACCGCATCGGATACTGGGTGGATATGGAGAATCCTTATATCACCTATGATAACAGCTACATCGAGACCCTCTGGTATCTCCTCAAGAAGATTTACGACAAGGGTTATCTCTACAAGGGATATTCTATCCAGCCTTATTCACCTGCCGCAGGTACCGGCCTCAGCACACACGAGCTCAACCAGCCCGGATGCTACCGCGACGTGAAGGACACCACTGTCGTGGCTCAGTTCGAGGTTGTGAAGAACGCGGTATCGCAGAAGCTCTTCGAAGATACCACTCTTCCCGTATTCTTCCTGGCATGGACCACAACCCCCTGGACACTTCCTTCCAATACCGCGCTCTGCGTTGGTCCCAACATCGAATATGTCCGTGTCGAGAGCGTGAATCCCTACACCAAGGAGCCTGCAGTCTATGTTGTGGCAAAGAACCTTGTCTCAGCTCATTTCAACGACAAGAACCCCTACCGCGTGATAGACGGCACTTTCAAGGGCAGCGAGCTTGAAGGTATCGCATACAGCCAGCTGATGCCCTGGGTTAATCCCGGTGAAGGCGCCTTCCGCGTGATACTCGGTGACTATGTCACAACAGAAGACGGTACAGGTATCGTGCATATCGCACCTACATTCGGTGCAGACGATAACAAAGTGGCCAAGGCTGCAGGCGTGCCCCCCATGCAGATGATCGATGCTGCAGGCGTGCCTCAGGCAATGGTAGACCGTACAGGCAAGTTCTTCCGCATCGAAGACCTCGACCCCGCATTCGTGGCAGAGAAGGTGGATGTGGAGAAATACTCGGTATATGCAGGCAGGTTCGTGAAGAACGCCTACGACCCCGATCTGAAGGAAGACGATACAACCCTCGACATCGACCTCTGCGTGGAACTCAAGCAGCAGGGCAAGGCATTCAAGATAGAGAAGCATGTCCATACATATCCCCACTGCTGGCGTACCGACAAGCCGGTGCTCTATTATCCTCTGGATTCGTGGTTTATCAAGACCACGGCAGTACAGGACCGCATGATAGAACTTAACAAGACCATCACCTGGAAGCCTGAATCAACCGGTACAGGCCGTTTCGGCAAGTGGCTCGAGAACATCCAGGACTGGAACCTCAGCCGCAGCCGCTACTGGGGCACACCTCTGCCAGTATGGAGCACAGAAGACGGAAAGACCCGCAAGTGCATCGGTTCTGTGGAAGAGCTTTACAACGAGCTCGACAAGGCTGTGAAGGCCGGCATCATGCAGAGCAACCCCCTGCGCGACAAAGGTTTCGTGCCCGGTGACTTCTCTAAGGAAAACTACAACAAGATAGACCTGCACCGCCCGTATGTGGATAACTTCTTCCTTGTTTCAGACAATGGTGAGAAGATGACCCGTGAGACAGACCTCATCGACGTATGGTTCGATTCAGGTTCGATACCATACGCCCAGGAAGGCCTCAAGAACGTAGACAAGCCCTGCTTCGGACAGTCGGCCGACTTCATCCCAGAAGTCGTTGACAAGACCCGTCGAAGGTTATACACCCTCCAAGCCATCAACACAATTGTCAGCGACAATTGCGCTTACCGCCTCGTCATCTCTAA
>JAGHVP010000207.1 GCA_018064305.1 Candidatus Equibacterium intestinale
GAATATTGGAACATGAAGGCTGCGTCGAACTTCACCTGGCGGAACAGGTCGAGGGTGTCGGCGTGGTCTGCCTCTGTCTCACCGCAGAATCCTGCAATGACATCGGTGGTGATGGCGCAGTCGGGCATGATCTCGCGGATGCGTGCCACGCGCTGCAGATACCACTCGCGGGTGTGCTTGCGGTTCATCTTCTCCAGCATTGTGTTGCTGCCCGACTGTACGGGAAGGTGGATGTGCTTGCAGATATTGGGATATGCCGCCATTGTAAGCAGCACCTCGTCTTTCATATCCTTCGGATGTGATGTAGAGAAGCGTACCCTCAGCAGTGGTGATATCTCTGCCACCATTGCCAGCAGGCGGGCGAAGGTGATGTCGCCGTAGCAGTACGAATCTACGTTCTGCCCCAGGAGGTTTACCTCGCGGTAGCCGGCCTCGAACGCTTCACGGGCCTCTCTCACAATGCTTTCAGCATCGCGGCTGCGCTCGGCGCCTCTGGTGTAGGGCACCACGCAGTACGAGCATACATTGTTGCAGCCGCGCATTATCGAAACGAACGCGCTCACACCGTTGCGGTCCATCCTCACGGGAGAGATGTCACCGTAGGTCTCTTCGTGTGAGAGGAGGGTGTTGATCTGCTTCTCGCCGGTGGCCTCGAGTGCTTCCAGCAGGCGGGGCAGGTCGCGGTATGCGTCGGGACCGGCCACCAGGTCGACTGTCTTGTTTTCCAGCAGCTTCTCTTTCAGGCGCTCTGCCATACAGCCTATCACACCCACCTTCAGGCTGCGGTTCTGCTTTTTCTGCAGGCGGAAGAAATCAAGCCTGCCGAGTATGCGCTGCTCGGCATTGTCACGTATGGCACAGGTATTGATTAAGACCAGCCCGGCTTCAGATGGGTTGTCACACAGAGAGAAACCGTCTTTCTGCAGAATGGCCAGCACCACTTCGCTGTCATTCACATTCATCTGACAGCCGTATGTTTCGATAAATACAGTTTTATTCATTTGTCGGTTTTTTAGAAACTGCCTGCAGTTTCTTACGACGCGAAATTAGTTTTTTCTTATATTTGTTCCAAAATAGAGTTTGAAAGTATTATGAGGCGTATCAAATTATTCGTTCTTCTTGCAGCCTGCCTTATGTTGGGCGCCTGCGGAAATATCGCTGACAAGATTACTGTCAACGGTTATTCACTTGAAAAATTCAAGGAGCTTGACCTTGCAGGCAAGCAGTTCTCATTTGTCACCAACCTGGTGCTCGATGCAGAGAACCAGTCGGGGCATAATATCGAGTTGAAAGAGTGCAGCGCTGTGCTCTACAACCGCCGCGGCCACAAGATTGCATCGGCAGTGTCTGACGACACCCGCCGCCATGTCCTCCATAAGAAAGAGGCCGAGCAGGTTACAATACCCCTCAGGGTTGAGTTTGAAAATGCCATCGCAGCCCTTACGGTAATCAATATGAATGTAGAGAACCTGGAGGCGAAGGAATACAAGCTCGATTACGACTGCGTTGTAAAGGTGGGGCCCATCTCCAAGAGATTCAAGGAAAAAGGTGCTTCAGTGGCAGAACTTTTAGGGAAACTGCAGAAATGAGAAAGCTGAAGATACTGGCGCTGTTGCTTCTCTGCCCCCTGGCTGCCTTTGCACAGAATCCTGTGCAGCAGGAAGAGGCCGAGCCGGTGGATATGACCTATGCCGGGCAGCCGGCGGTTGACTCATCACTGGCCGGCAAGAGCATCTTCAATGTGCTCAAGAGTGGAAATACAGGCAGGGCAGGCAAGGTTGAAGTGGTACAGAGCCCTGCTGTGGCGAAGGCCATGGAAAACCATATCGCCCGCAACGCCTCCAAGAAGATGCACGGCTACCGCATCCGCATATTCTTCGACAACGGGCAGAACGCCCGTGCCAAATCAGAGAGTGTGGTGGGTGCTTTCAGTGCGCAGCATCCCGGTGTGGGTGTCTACCGCGACTATGAAAACCCCTACTTCAGGGTTACTGTGGGCGATTTCCGCACCAGGCGCGACGCCACCCGGTTCCTCAATTCCATCAAGTGGCAGTATCCCACCGGATTCATTGTAAAGGAAACGATCAAATATCCAATGCTTTAGGAATCTATCATGGCAAAACAGAGTTTGACACAGGAGATGAAGCTTACACAGAAGCTTTCTCCGCTTCAGATACAGACCATCAAGCTTCTGGAGCTCCCCACCCTGGAGCTTGCAGAGCGTATCCAGCGCGAGCTGGAAGACAATCCTGTGCTGGACGAAGTTGTGAATGAAGATCCCGAAGACGACACTCCCAAGAATGTGGCCCTCGACGACAAGCAGTCAGATTCGAACGAACCCATTCCTTCATATAAGCTCCGTGCCGACAACTACAGCAAGGACAAAGACATAAAAGATCCTCTCTACACCAGGATTTCGGTAAAAGAGAGCTTCCATCAGAGTCTGGTGGAGCAGCTCGGCTATGTGCATCTCGACGAGAGGCAGCACCAGGTAGCGCTCTTCGTGATAGGAATGCTCGACGACGACGGCTATCTGCGCCGCGACCTTGAAAGCCTCAGCGACGACATATCCTTCAAGCTTTCAATGGAAGTTCCGGTAGATGAGCTGGAAGAGGTGCTGAAAGTGATCCAGACTTTCGACCCGGCAGGAGTGGGGGCGCGCGACGTTCAGGAATGTCTCCAGCTGCAGCTTGAGGCAAAGGAGCCCAGCGAAAACCGCGACCTGGCCATGAAAGTGCTTTCAGAGCATTTCGAGTCACTGACGCGACGCCACTACGACAAGATCATGTCAAAGCTTGACATAGATGAAGAGAAGCTGCGCAGCGTGCTTGCCGAAATCACTTGCCTCAATCCTCATCCCGGCGGACAGCTCGACGACACCTACCAGGACCAGGCCCATCAGATTGTGCCCGACTTCATAATCACTCCCGACGAGATGAGCGGCGAGCTCAAGATTGTGTTGCCCAAGTTCAACGTGCCCGAGATCCGCGTCAACAAAGTGTACGACAAGATGCTTGACATCCCTTCGAATGCCAGCAAGGCAGAGAAAGAGGCTACAGCGTTCATAAAGCAGAAATACAATTCCGCAAAATGGTTTGTAGAGGCGCTCAAGCAGCGCGAGAAGACCCTGCGCAACACCATGACCGCCATCTTCAACTACCAGCGCGATTTCTTCACCGAAGGAGATGAGGCTCTTATCAAGCCCATGGTGCTCAAGGATATAGCAGAGATAACCAACCTTGACATCTCCACCATCTCACGTGTGGTTGCAAGCAAATATGTCCAGACTCCGTTCGGAATATATTCCCTCAAGTTCTTCTTCTCTGAAGGCCTTGCCACACAGTCGGGCGAAGAGGCCTCCACCCGCGAGATCAAGAGCATCATGAAAGAGAGCATCGGAGCTGAAGACAAGCACAAACCCCTTACCGACGAGCAGCTGGTTGAGGTCCTGAAGGCAAAAGGCTACGAAGTGGCGCGCCGCACCGTGGCAAAATACCGCGACATGCTCGACATCCCCATCGCACGCCTGCGCAAAGAGCTCTAGCAGCCGTCGCTGAAACTGAAGTATTTCCCGTTATCACCCATTATCACATGGTCCAGAAGGGCTATGTCCAGCAGTGCAAGCGCCTCTTTAAGCGAGGCTGTCACTTTCATGTCCTGTCCGCCGGGACGCAGGTTGCCGCTTGGATGGTTGTGGGTGATGATTATTCCGCTGGCCATCTTCTCTATGGCGCGCTTGGTTATGATCTTGACATCCATGACTGTGCTTGAGATGCCTCCCGTGCTGATGCACTCTTTCGAGATGACGCGGTTAGACCGGTTGAGGTAGATCACCCAGCACTCTTCGTGGTCGAGCCCGGCAAAGTGAGGAGCCATATATCCGGCAACGTCCTTCGGACACGAGATGGTAGGGGTGGCAGGTGAATCGGATGTCATCCTCCTGCCTATTTCAAATGCCGCAGTGAGGCTGGCCAGCTTGGTGGTGCCCACTCCCTTCACGGCCAGCAGCCTCTCTTTCGAGGTGTTGCTGAGGTCGCGCAGAGAGTTGCCTGCCAGGTCCAGGATTTCTCCGGCCAGCGCAACCGCGCTCTTTTCTCCGCTGCCAGTGTGTATCAGAACAGCCAGAAGCTCTGCATTCGTGAGTGCGCCCGCCCCTCTGGCCATCAGTTTCTCAACGGGGCGCTCTTCTTCTCTCCAATCCTTGATTGACTTGTGTGTAGTCTGACCCATAATGTATATAAAACGAAAAAACTCCTCAAATCTGAGGAGTTTTTCATAAAAAGCGGGTCTAAAAACTCAAATTATGCGAGCTTGTTGATGTAGAGAGCGATTCCGCTTTTCAAATTGGCAGCTTTGTTTTTGTGAATGATGTTAACTTTTGCAAGTTTGTCAATCATTGCATAAACCTTGGGGGCCATTGCCTCTGCGGCTGCTTTGTCGGTTGTGTTACGGATAGCCTTGATGGCGTTCCTTGTTGTTTTTGCATAATACTTGTTATGCAATCTGCGTGTCTCGCTCTGGCGATAACGCTTGTCTGCTGATGCGTGATTTGCCATTATATTAATTTTTTATATTATTAGTAGTGGGTAGGGGAATCGAACCCCTATTGCAAGAATGAAAATCTTGAGTCCTAACCGTTAGACGAACCCACCCTCTATAAGCCTTAAAATAAGGGAGTGCAAAGGTAGCCAAAAATTTGCTTTATCCAAATTTATTTTTAAATTGCTTCCAAATTATTCCAGTCAAACGAGTAAAGCAGGCTTTCAACCTGGCGGATATACGGCCTCTTTTCATATTTCGGAGCATATACAAACGCATCCATCGTTATCACCCACTGACCGTCTCTGCTCAGGAAAGAGTGAGATACGAACGGTCCGCCCATAAAGTCGTTGTAGGCTTCCCAAAGGCCGCGCATCTCCACTATCTCCCTGCCGTTCAGCGTGATATTTTCGTATCCCGGGAAGATTGTGGGGTTCAGGATCATGTAGCTGTTGTCGGTCATGCAGGGAATCTGCGCCATTGTGATCTCGTTGCGCTTTGCAGCAAGTGCCTCGGGAGTGAGGTCTGCTTCCGATGTGCAGGGATATTTCCAGACAAGGATGCCCTGGATGGTGAAAGTGGTCTCGTTCGAGATCCAGAGGAAGTTTTCGGCTTCTTTCTTTACGGTGAATCCTTTGGGGAAATAGGGCGAGCCGCCTATCATCCCGTTGACTTTTGTACGCAGGGCGGCGTTTTCGCTTGCTTTGCTGTTTGCAATCACACGGGCCCTCTCGGCATCTGCCAGCAGACGCAGTATCTCACTGCCTTTCTGGCTTATCACCTCGGCTGCGGCTGCACCGTCATGTGCCTCTACCTTCAATACAATCTGCGGAGCTGCCCACACGTTGTTGCCAATCACAAACTTGCTTTCGGTGTATGACTCCTCAGTGTCAATGATAATTATGTTGCGGTGCACCTGGAAAATCTTGTTGAATGCCTGCTGCGGCACATTGATCAGGTCGTACATAGGTTCTGCCTGAGGCAGGTAGGGCACCTCTTCTGTCAGAAGGTCTCTGATAGTGTTGCCGGGCTCCGACTCCCACTCGACCTTCGAGCATACCACAGCCACTTCGCCGGCCTTGCCGCTGATTGACGGGAGGATGGTTTCTCCGCTGCCCTTGCACCCCGCAAGGAGCGCTCCAGCCAGAATTATTGCAAATGTGAATTTGAATTTCATATGATGATTTTAAAATTGTCAGAACAGACTGCGTATGTCGTTGCCGAAGGCAAGCACCATCAGGGCGAGGAGGAAGATCATACCGATGGTCTGGGCCACCTCAAGGAACTTGTCGCTGGGCTTGTGTCCGGTGAGTATCTCTACGAAGATAAACAGTATGTGGCCGCCGTCCAGCCCTGGTATGGGCACTATGTTAAGCACGGCCAGCATGATAGAGAGCATTGCGCAGAGGCTCCATACCCGCTCCCAGTCCCATGTGCCGGGGAATATGCGGCCTATGGTGATGAAGCTGCCCACACTCTTGTATGCCTTGGTCTTGGGTGAGAAGATCAGGCCGAGGTCTTTGGCGTAGCTCTTTATATATGCGCAGGCCTTCTTTATGCCGGCGGGGATTGCGGGGAAGAACTTGTATTTGTTGTAGGTGACGTTGAAAAACTTGGTGAGGTCGTTTTCAAGAAGCACCTGGACCATACCGGTGGTGTCTACCTGCAGACCCACTTCGGCAACGCTGCCGGCGCGGTCTACAGCCACGCTGATAGAATCTCCCTTGTGATCTTTCAGGGCGGCCTGGATATCCTGCACCAGACACATCTCCTCGCCGTTCAAGGCAACGACTTTGTCACCGCTCTGCAGGCCTGAATCCTCGTTGATCGAATTCTCTGCGAAGCCTGCCACAACAAATGGATATGCAAGCGCGAACATTCCGGGCGAATTGAGCATCTGCGGGATATACTCTTCACCGATGCTGATTTTTACGGTATCCTGGCCGCGGAGCACCAGCGCTTCGGTGGCCTTGGAGTGAAGCAGTTCTATCTGCAGCTGTGAGAAGTCATCCACAGGCTTGCCGTCGAAGCTCAGGATGCGGTCGCCGTTGCGGAAGCCGAGCTCATACGAGAGGTCGTTCACGGCAATACCGTAGACAGCGTCGTCGTTGCGCAGGTATTCCTCGCCCCAGTGGTGCAGCACTGCCGCATAGAGCCCGATGGCCAGCAGGAAGTTGAAGAACACACCTCCGAACATAATCAGGAATCTCTGCCATGCGGGTTTGGTGCGCATCTCCCACGGCTGCGGCTCTTTGCAGAGGTCGTCGGCACTCTTGGTCTCGTCTACCATACCTGCTATCGCGCAGTAGCCTCCCAGGGGCACCCAGCCTATGCCGTACTCGGTGTTGTCGGGATATTTGCGCCAGTCGTCGTCGCTGAGGGTGCTGAGGTCGGCGTCGGGAGGCAGCATCTCTGTGTTCTTGGAGAAGAACTTGCAGTGGAGCCTGCCGTTGAACCATTTGCATTTGAAAATAGAGAACCTGGGGTTGAAGAACATATAGAACTGGTCAACCCTTGTCTTGAAGAGTTTTGCAAAAAGGTAGTGGCCGAACTCGTGAACCAGCACGAGCAGTGAAAGGGCGAATATTACTTGGATTATCTTTACAAATAGTACCATCTTGTGTTAGTTAAGGCATGCCTTGGCTATTCTTTCAGCCTCGGCGTTGGTTTCAAAAATATCTTCAAGCTGCGGATCTGCCACGAAAGAGGTGCGGCTCATCGCGTAATCTATCACTTCGGGAATCTGTCCGAAAGCTATTTTTTGCTGCAAAAACGCTGCCACTGCCACTTCGTTGGCGGCATTCATGGCGCAGGCGGTGTTGCCGCCCTTCTGCAGGGCCTTGTAGGCAAGCTGCAGGCAGGGGAAGCGCTCCGGGTCGGGGGCAAAGAACGACATCGAGCCCAGTGCGGGGAAATCGGTGCGCGCTGTGTCCAGCTCCAGACGTCCGGGATATGCCAGTGCGAACTGGATGGGGATGCGCATGTCGGGGTCTGAGAGCTGCGCTATGATGGCTCCGTCGCGGAAGCGCACCATCGAGTGGATGATGGATTCTGGATGGATCACCACCTCTATCTCTTCGGGCTGCATTCCGAAAAGCCACTTGGCTTCGATTATCTCAAGCCCTTTGTTCATCAGGCTGGCCGAATCCACGGTGATCTTGGCGCCCATGTTCCACTTCGGATGGGCAAGTGCCTGCTCTACGGTGGCATTGAACACCTCTTCACGGCTCTTCTGGCGGAACGGGCCGCCGCTGCATGTAAGCACCAGCTTCTCTACCTCGTGCTGGCTGCCGCAGTGGAGGCACTGGAAGATTGCAGAGTGCTCTGAATCCACCGGAAGGATGGGGGCGTGGTATTTTGCGGCAAGCTGTGTCACCAGACTGCCTGCTGCCACAAGTGTTTCTTTGTTTGCCAGGGCAATTGTCTTGCCTGCCTTTATCGCCGCCAGGGTGGGGCGGAGTCCGGCAAATCCCACCATTGCGGTGAGGACTATGTCTATGTTGTCGCCCTTCACAAGCTCCTCTACCGACTCGATTCCGCTGAACACCTTTATCCCGTGCGGGTCAAGCGCGTCGAACACCTCCTGATACTTGCTGCTGTCGCAGATCACCACGCAGTTGGGGTCGAACTTCAGTGCCTGCTCTATCAGCAGAGCGCTGCTTGTGTTGGCGGTGAGCATCTCTACCTGGAACATGTCGGGATGCTGGCTGCAGACATCCAGTGTCTGGCGGCCTATCGACCCGGTGGAGCCGAGGATTGCTATTCGTTTTTTCAGATTTTCGCTCATTTAGAAATTGATGTAAAGTGCCGGGTCAACTGCCTTGCCGTCGTGCCAGAGCTCGAAATGGAGGGCTGTTCCGCTGCTGAGGCTGCCCGTGCTGCCCACAACTGCTATAGGGGTGCCCACTTTGATGCGGTCTCCAGCCTTTTTCAGCAGTTTGTCGTTGTGCTTGTATACTGAAATGAGATTGTTGCTGTGCTGTACTGTAATCACATATCCGGTGAGGTCGTTCCAGTCTGCGCCGATTACGGTGCCGTCCAGGATGCTGTAGATGGTGGTGTTCTCCTCTGCAGCGATGTCAAGCCACTGGTGGGCGGCGCTGAACCCTTCGGTAACCATTCCCTTTACAGGTGTGAAGTAGTGGAGCCCCTCTATCTGCTCTACCTTTCCCTTGCCCGACGCCATGTCGAACGCCGTCTCTTTCTCTATCGTGCCGCGGAGCAGTGAGTCGCGGCTGGCGAAAAGGGCGCGGTAGGCTTCGCTCAGCTCTTCGTCGGAAGAGTTTGTGGCGATACTGTCAAGGTCTATCGGTTCGCGGCCCGTGATGATTCTCTGGATGTTGCTGAGCTCGTATGCCCAGAGCGACATCTGCCTCTCCAGCGAGTCTATGGTAAGGCGGTTCTGCAGCGCGGCCTCGCGTGTCGCCACTGAAGGATATCCCTTAACAGTGTGGCGCAGCGGGGTGTATGACACCAGCAGCCATGCCAGCAGCACCAGCAGCAGGAATGCCCCTGCGATGATGGCGGCCAGCTTCGCACCGTTGGCATTGAAAGAGAAAATCTTCTGGTTGCCGTCGGTGTCGGATATTGAAAAATTATAAGTTTTTCGGTTTTTCGTCATATTGCACTAACTTTGCGGCGTATGAACAGAATAATCGGCATCGACTTCGGACGCAAACGCACCGGACTGGCAGTCAGCGATCCGCTGATGATTTTTGCCAGTGCGCTGGAGACTGTTCATTCTGCAAAGATAATAGAATATCTTCAAAAATACTCGCAGAATGAGACCATTATCCGCTTTGTGGTAGGTTATCCGATGAATATGAACAACCAGCCCTCTGAAGCGGCGCGGGATGTCGACGCCTTTCTGCCTCTGCTCAAGAAAAAATTTCCGAATGTCCCTGTGACTCTGGAAGATGAGAGATTCACTTCAGTGCTTGCGCACCGCTCTATGATAGACGGCGGCATGAAGAAGATGGACCGCCGCGACAAGAGCGCCGTAGACAAGATCAGCGCAGCCATCATCCTTCAGACATACCTGGACAGGCCGGATGCCATTAAAGAACCTGTTTCGAAATGATTAACTTCAATTCTTATGATTCTCTTCCGCATATTTTTCACTGCTTCTCAGTCACAATGGAACCCCATTGCTCCTTCAAATCATCAAAAAATCTGCTGAAAGAATAACCTATAATAATTTTCGTAAACCATATCAAAACAGGTTCTAAGAACCTACACAGCAATAGACTATGATACTCCCGATTTTTCTTTACGGATCACCGGTGCTCCGCCGCGAGGCAGAGGACGTGGATCTGAGCGCAACCACAAAAGAAGAGATGCACGAACTGTTCGACAACATGGCAGAGACCATGAAGAATGCCGACGGATGCGGTCTGGCCGCACCACAGGTGGGCATCTCGAAACGTATCCTGATTGTGGACGGCAACGACCTGGTCGACACTTTCCCCGACCTGAAGGGCTTTGTGCGCAAGATGATCAATCCCGAGATTGTGTCTGAAAGCGAAGAGACCATAGAGTACGGCGAAGGCTGCCTCAGCCTCCCCAACGTCAACGCCGACATCACCCGTCCCAAGGTGATCACGGTCCACTACTTCAACGAAGACCTTGAAGAGGTGGAAGAGACATTCGACGAGTTCGCCGCACGCATGGTGCAGCACGAGATGGACCATCTCGACGGTGTGCTCTTCACCGACAAGGCAGCGCCCATCCGCAAGAAAATCATTGCCAAGCGCCTTCAGAACATTGCGAAGGGGCTTACACGTACTTTCTACAAAACCAAACTGGAGAAATAGGGCAGAGGGGCTCAGTGGCTCCGGCGCGCCGGTCGGTGGCTTGCGCCTGCGGGTTTGGAACTTGGACTTGCCTCTCAGTCCAGTAGGCCGGCAGCGATATTCAGGTAGATACGCTTCTTCCTGCTGTCAACCTTTATGATGCATTCATCGGCACAGGGAACAAGCGTGCCGTTCACTTCTATGCACGGATTGCCGGGAATCTCTATGAAATCCGTGATGGGGCCTATCTCTTTCTTGTCCTGGTCGAACAGGGTGAAGCCTGTGAGCGAGATGCTGTCGTCGTCCTCTTCTTCAGAGAGCAGGATGTCGCGGCCCACCAGCTCCTCGGCATCTTCGAGAGAGTCAACATCCTCAAGCTTCATATAATATTTGGTGCTCCCTTTCGGGGAGAATTCCTCAATAAAAAAAGGAACCGGCAGTTCATCGAAAACGATGAATACCGGTTCTGTTTTCTGCAAATCTTCCGTCAGTTCGGGAGCGCTTACAATGAAGCCGCCTTCAGTGCCGTACGATTTGGTGATGCGCATAAGACTATTCAGCAGCAGCTTCTTCAGCGGGTGCCTCAGCAGCCTCCTGTGCGGCAGCCTCTGCTGCAGCAGCTTCAGCGGCAGCCTTAGCAGCAGCCTCAGCTTCAGCTCTCTTCTTGGCGATAGCTTCTGCACGCTCGGCATTAACCTTTGCTTCAGCCTCTTTAGCAGCTTTGGCAGCGTCTCTCTTAGTCTGAGCG
>JAGHVP010000214.1 GCA_018064305.1 Candidatus Equibacterium intestinale
TGCCCTCCGGGATATATCATTCCTACCGAAGAAGTATGGCTGGGCTACTCTGATCTGGCAAAGAGTTATGAAATGACCGACAACGGTACTTATCTGACAGTGGAGAACGGAAAGACCTTCTTCCCTTATACCGGTATTATGAATGCAAATGTTGTGCAGGGCAGCAACGAGAATCCTGATGATCTCGGTGCAGGTCTTGTCAGGTACTCGAAGGTATGGAGCAGCACATCATGTAACTATGCCGGCAGCTGGATCGGCACTAAGGTTAAGAATATCTACTATTTCAACGGCGGTCTGCTGCTTGACCTCACCACTGGTCTTGCAACCGAAACCCAGCTCAGGTTCCGTGCCATTCCTGTCCGTTGCATGAGAATTCCTACAGCCGAATAACCAGATACAATGACAAGCAAGCTGAAGCAACTGATATCTGCCATCCTGCTGACATTATTGTCGGCAGGATGCGCTGTATCAGGAGCCGGGGAAGTCAGGACGTCGGTCACCGACGATACGCTTGTCTTCCACAACATCGTGGTGGATGAGCAGGGCTGCATAGTCCCCTGGAACAATCCCGACCCGGCTGTGGCATTCAACGAAATCATATATAAGGTGACTGACTTCTGGCGCAACATGCAGCCGGCATCGAACGGACTGCCGTACTACATGGTGCATCAGGTGTGGAAGCCAGAAGAGGATCCGCGCGGGCTTGGAGGCGACCAGCTGAACATGATGCTCAGCAGCTGGCGTCTGCTTTATGCCTACACCGGCTGGGAGACCCTGAAGGCCGAGATGCAGGCTGTGGCAGACTATTATCTGGCACATTCTCTTTCTTCCTCCGATGCACTCTGGCCTGACATTCCATATCCTTACAACTGTGACATCCAGAGCGGTGAATATGACGGCGACATGCTGATAGGCAAGGGTTTCACCCAGCCCGACAAGGCCGGCAGCTTCGGCTTCGAGCTTGTGAACCTTTACAAGATGACCGGGCGGGAAGAGTATCTGCAGGCTGCAGTGAAGATTGCCGCCTGCCTGTGCGCCAACCTGCGCAGAGATGCAGACATCAGCCATTCACCATGGCCTTTCAAGGTTCATGCATCGACAGGTGAGGTAAGGCCCACCAGCGAGTATACAGCCGCATACGAGCCAACCCTGGAGCTGCTGCTCGCCCTTCAGGAGCTGGATCCTGCCAACAGCGCGGAATACAGAAAGGTTTTTGACTTTGTGAACGGCTGGATGGTGGACGTTGCGTATGCCAACCAGAAGTGGGGGCCTTTCTTCGAGGATTGCACAGAAGCCAGCGAGACGCAGATGAATGCTGTGAAGTTCGCGCAGTTTGTGATGAACCACCACGAGCTGTATCCCGATTGGGAGCGGATGGTGCAGGACATATTCGACTGGTCTGAAGAAAAGCTGGCCAACCACAGCTGGGAACAGTACGGCGTGACTCCCATGAACGAGCAGACCTGCTACTATATGCCTGGCAACAGCCATTCTGCGCGTCAGGCGTGTGCTGGAATACAGTTCGAGGCACTGCACGGCCGTGAGGCGGCGCATAGAGATGTCCGCAGGCTGGCATGGGCCACATATATGGTGGCCGGTAACGGAGCCAACCAGTATTATCACGACGATGTCTGGATGACCGACGGCTACGGCGACTACATCCGCCACTATCTGCGTGCCATGGCCTTCGACCCGCAGCAGCTTGCCACACCTTATGAAAACCATATATTGTCAAGTACATCGGTGCTCGGCAATGTCTCTTATATACCCGGACAGATCTGCTACGCAGCCTTTGACGCCGACGGTAAAGAGGTGGTGAGGCTGGCTGCAAGACCCGGGAAAGTGAAAGGTGAAGGCGGCGCGGTGGCGGTGAAGCGCACCCGCTGCAGCAGGGGAGGCTGGCTGCTTGAGATAAACCGCAGCGGTGCCAGAGATATCAGCATAGCTCTGAAAGGGGCTCCAAAGGCAGCTGCAAGGCTTTCAAAGGGAGAGAAGGCGCTGATAAACAGTGGTGACTCGCTCATGAGAGTGCTTCAGATAAATGATTTCAACGACTCGTACGTGCTGCGGGCGAAAAGTGTTGACTTCACACTCAAAGACTTGAAAAGCAGCGAGTTCGAGAAGCTCTGCCGCAGGATGGTATATACTGTCAACGACACCTGCCATCCGGGTGTTGGCATAGCTGCACCGCAGGTGGGAATCAACCGCCGCCTGGTAGTGGTGCAGAGGTTCGACAAGGAAGGCCGTCCGTTCGAGATATATCCCAACATCACAATCCGCCCTGCTGCTGACAGCTGCAGCACCGGCTGGGAAGGGTGCCTTTCAGTGCCGGACCGCAAAGAGCAGGTGGCCCGCTGGACCGCAGTTGAGATAACCTACACCGACCCGTCCACCCTTCAGCAGGTGAGTGAGACTGTGACAGGCTATACCGCAGTGATCTTCCAGCACGAGACAGACCATCTCGAAGGGCTGCTGTATACAGACCGCATCCCTTTTGCCACGACGGCAGAAAAGCAGTGATCTACCCGAGGAACTTGATGATATACCACATCATCACTGCTGAAGAAGCCAGCTTGATGAATGTGCCGCAGAGAAAGCCCAGGAACGATCCGAAAGCGGGCTTGATTGACTTTTTCCATTCGGTGCCGTTGAACAGGACCTCTGCCAGCAGGGCGCCCAGGAAGGCACCTGTTATCATTCCGAAGGGAGGAAAGAACACAATGCCTATGATAAGGCCTGCCAGGGAGCCGCGGCCAGCCACCTTCGACCCGCCTGTCACCCTTGTGAAATATGAGGGGACGATATAGTCCAGCACCGTAACCAGTATTGTAACCGCCAGCCAGACGAGCAGGAATGAAAGCTTCATGGTGCCGTCGCCGCAGAAATAGAGCAGCAGCAGCGCGCCCCAGCTGATGGGGGGGCCTGGCAGGATAGGCACGAAACAACCTATGAGGCCTATGATGCCCAGGATTATGGCTATGATGTTGGTTACCATGCGGAACTTGGTTTAGTTGAGGTCGTAGAGGCCCTCTTCGCTCTCTTCTTCCAGGAGCAGTGTGCGGATGGGGATGTAATACATGCGCTCGCGGATGGCATCTGTGAGCAGCTCGTTGTGGAGGAATCGCTGCGCATCCTTTTCTGTGGTGAGGATGATGGCGCGCGGATATTTTGCTGCGGTGCGCAGTATCAGCGCGATGTCTTTCTTGGTGAAGGCGTGGTGGTCGCCGAAGTCGATATGGTGGTTGATGGGATATCTGGCGTTGGTCCAGTCACGCACGGGGATGCTGTCGGCAATGCCGGTGAGCAGGATGGCCTCCTTTGAATATATATAGCGGTTGTTGCCTGTCGGGAACACTGCCACGGGCTCGCCGTAGTCTACCGAAGTGAAGAACACTTTCTGCCCGGGCAGCAGGTGGTTCTCTTCCTTGAGCTGCTGCTTGCCGCTTTCGGTGAGATACAGGGGGCACTTTGTGAAAATGACAGTGTCGGCACGCTCTATCTGCTCCGGCAGGTCGCGGAGGCGTCCGAAGGGGAGGAGGTTGTCTTTGAAGATGGGGCTGTCGCAGCGTATCAGCGCTATCTGGCGGTCGGGCACCAGCCTGCGGTATTGCATTGCATCGTCGAGGATTACCACTTCAGGCACATCTCCGAAGGGGAGTTTCATGAGCTCTTCGATGGCTTTCTCTCTCTGCTGGCACACCACCACCGGCACGTTGGGGAACTTGCGCTTTATCTGCAGCGGCTCGTCGCCCACCTCCGCAGCGGTGCTGGAGGTCTTTACAAACTTGCAGCTCTTGACATCCTGGCGGCCGTATCCCAGAGATACCACGGCCACGCGGTAGCAGTTGTCGAGATAATGGCGGATGAACATCTCCACGTGGGGGGTCTTGCCGGTGCCGCCGACGGTGACATTACCGATAGAGACCACCTTGATATTGTCAAAGTGCACCGTCTCTTTCTTGCCCTTGTCGTATCCTGCATTGCGCACTTTCAGGGCAAGGTAGTATGGAAAAAGTATTATTTTGCTGAGTACCAGTGGCATTTTTATTCCCAATTGTCTTTTACAAAGTCCAGGGTCCTGTACAATTCATCAATATCGGTCAAAGTTACTAATTTCATCCGAGTTTCCTTGAAATTTTCCAAACCTTTGAAGTAACAGCTCAGGTGGCGGCGCATCTCCAGCACGCCTGTCCTTTCACCCTTGACCTCTATCGATTTTGCGAGATGGTCCTTCGCCAGCGCCACGCGTTCCGCCACCGACATCGGAGGCAGCTCCTCACCGGTGTCAAGGTAGTGCCGGATTTCCTTGAATATCCATGGATGCCCGAAGCTTGCACGCCCTATCATTACACCGTCCACCCCGTAGCGGTCGAACGCCTGCTCTGCGTCCTGAGGGGTCTTGATATCACCGTTACCTATTATAGGAATATGCATGCGCGGATTGTTCTTAACCGCTCCGATAAGAGTCCAGTCGGCATCGCCCTTGTACATCTGGGCGCGTGTGCGGCCGTGGATGGTGAGGGCCTGGATGCCCACATCCTGCAGCCTTTCGGCCAGTTCCACAATAATCTTGGAATCGTCGTCCCATCCCAGGCGGGTCTTCACCGTTACAGGTTTCTTCACAGCCTCCACCACGCGGCGGGTTATCTCCACCATCTTGTCGGGCTCGCGCATCATGCCGCTGCCGGCACCGCGCTTGGCAATCTTGTTCACCGGGCAGCCGAAGTTGATGTCGATCACATCCGGGTCGGCCTTTTCGACCCTCACCGCCGATTCAACCATGGCGTCGGGGATGTGGCCGTAGATCTGGATGCCTATCGGGCGCTCGTAGTCATATATGTTGAGCTTGGCAAGCGAGCCCGGCACATCGCGGACAAGCCCGTCCGACGACACAAACTCGGTGTACATCATCTGGGCACCGAATTTCTTGCAGATGTACCTGAACGAAACGTCAGTTACGTCTTCCATGGGCGCAAGCAGCAGAGGGCGCTCTCCAAGATCGATGTTTCCTATCTTCATAGCGGCGGCAAAGTTAGAAAGTTTTGTCACTTTGAAAAAATTATCTACCTTTGCAGCCCCCCAAAATGTGAGGGATACGCAACATTAAGTATTAACTATTTAAAAATCAACAGACTGTGGACACATTAAGCTACAAAACACTGTCGGTTAACAAAGAGAACTCATCTAAGGAATGGGTTGTCATTGACGCAACTGACCAGGTCCTTGGTCGTCTGGCTTCAAGGGTTGCAATTCTGCTTCGCGGAAAGAACAAACCCAACTTCACACCCAATGCAGACTGCGGCGACAACGTCATCATCATCAATGCTGACAAAGTCCGTCTCACTGGTAAGAAGCTCACAGACAAACAGTACGTACGCCACACCGGCTATCCCGGTGGACAGCGTTTCGCTACCCCCAAGGAGTGGTTCTCACGCAAACCGTTAGCCGTACTCGAGCACGCCGTAAGAGGTATGCTTCCCAGAACACGTCTCGGTGAGATTCAGTTCCATAACTGCTACATGTATGCAGGCAGCGAACATCCTCATCAGGCTCAGAACCCCAAAACAATCACATTAAACGAAATTTAAACTCGAAGCATGGAAGTAATTAACGCCCTTGGAAGACGTAAATCAGCTGTTGCTCGCGTTTATGTCAGCGCAGGTAAAGGTAACATTACCATCAACGGCCGCGACCTTGAGACTTATTTCAAAGAGGATACCCTCCGTTTCATCGTTAAGCAGCCCCTTGACGTTACCGATTCACTCGCTTCTTTCGACATCAAAGCCAACCTTGACGGTGGTGGAATCAAAGGCCAGGCAGAGGCTCTCCGTCTCGCAATCGCCCGCGCTCTTTGCAAAGTGGATGCTGAAGCATACCGCCCTGTCCTCAAGTCAAACGGCTTCCTCACCCGCGACGCCCGTGAGGTTGAAAGAAAGAAACCTGGTCAGCCCGGTGCACGTAGACGTTTCCAGTTCAGCAAACGTTAGTATTTATTACACTGATTTACTTTGCACAGTCCGGATTGCCAAAACTGAAGGATCAAATAATTTTTGCTACCTGTAGTTTGTCCGGCTGCGGAAAATTTGAGAGACCGACACTATCGCTACTCTCATATTGATAAAAAGAGATTCTCATAGAAGAGAACAGAAACAAACAAAAACAATTAAACAAATGTCTAGAACAAATTTCCAAGACTTACTCGATGCAGGTGTGCACTTCGGTCACCAGAAGAGAAAATGGAATCCTAAAATGGCTCCCTACATTTTCATGGAGAAAAATGGAATCCACATCATCGACCTGCACAAGATAGTAGTTAAAATAGATGAGGCAGCAAACGCACTCAAACAGTTCGCCCGCACAGGCCGCAAAGTGCTTTTCGTTGCTACAAAGAAACAGGCCAAGGATATCGTTGCCGAGAAGGCAGCAGCTGTAGGAATGCCTTACGTAACTGAGCGTTGGGCAGGTGGTATGCTCACCAACTTCCCTACAATCCGCAAAGCCGTTAAGAAAATGGCCTCTATCGACAAGATGAAAGAGGACGGTACTTTCGACACACTCGCAAAACGTGAGCGTCTCCAGATCGACCGCCAGCGCGCCAAACTTGAGAAGAACCTCGGTTCTATCAAGGACCTTGCACGCCTTCCGTCTGCTCTGTTCGTAGTTGACGTTCAGAAAGAGATCAACGCTGTGAAAGAAGCTAAACGTCTTAATATTCCGGTATTCGCAATGGTTGATACATGTTGCGACCCTACAGAAATTGATTACGTGATTCCGGCAAATGACGATGCAGCTAAATCTATCTCTATCGTGATGGATACAGTTTGCGCAGCAATCGCAGAAGGAACAGCAGAACGCCAGATGGACAAGGACGCACAGGAAGCTGCTGAGAAAGATTCTCAGGAAGAGGCTCCCGCAAAGAAGATCCGCGCACGCCGTCCCAGAAAAGAGGCAGAAGAGACTGCAGAGTAATAACCCCTTAAAAATTGAAGCAAATGGAAATTAAAGCAGTAGATGTTGCAAAGCTGCGCAAGATGACAGGCGCCGGCATGATGGATTGCAAGAAGGCTCTCGTAGAGGCTGAAGGCGATTTCGAGCGCGCTCAGGAAATCATCCGCGAGAAAGGCAAGCTCGTTGCAGCAAAACGTGCTGACCGCGAGACTTCAGAGGGTTCTGTACTCGCAAGATTCACAGCAGACAACAAGACAGGTATCATCGTAAGCCTTGGTTGCGAAACCGACTTCGTATCAGCAACAGCTGAGTTCAAGGCTCTTGCAGCAGGTATAGCTGATGCAGCCATCGCCAACCTCCCTGAGGATGTAGAGGCTCTCAAAGCTTGCAAGATGGAGAACGGCCGCACTGTAGAAGAGGCTATCGCTGAGCAGACTGGTAAATGCGGCGAGAAGCACGTGATTGCACACTATGCAAAACTCAACGCTGAGTTTGTAGGTGCATACATCCACTTCACAGGCAAGGACGGTGCTATCGTAGCGTTCAACAAGCCCGTTTCATCAGAGCTTGCAAAGCACATCGCAATGCAGGTCACTTCAATGAAACCCGTAGCAGTAAACGCTGAAAGCGTTCCCGAGAAGGTCGTTAAGCAGGAGATGGAAATCGCCATCGAGAAGACCAAAGAGGAGCAGGTTCGCAAAGCCGTTGAAGGCGCACTCAAGAAAGCAGGTATCAATCCCGCTCATTGCGACAGCGAAGACCACATTCAGTCAAACACTGCAAAGGGCTGGCTCACAGAAGAGCAGGCTAACCAGGCTCGTGAGATCATCGCAACTGTTTCAGCAGAGAAGGCAGCAAACCTCCCTATGGCAATGGTAGAGAACATCGCCAAGGGTCGTCTTGCAAAATTCTTCAAGGAGCAGACTCTTGAGGATCAGGAGTTCGTTATGGAAGGCAAGATCAGTGTCAAGGATTACATCAAGAGTGTTGATCCCGAGGCTAAGGTTGTTGCATTCAGCCGCTTCTCATTCAGCGAGTAGTAAAACAGAGTGGTCGGGCATTCCCGAACCGCCAGAATATAGAAGAGGTCGACTAAAAGGGTCGGCCTCTCTTTTTTTGATGCGCGGAGCTCCGCAGCGGCAGCAGCTTGCCTCTGAGAGGACTCCGCTCTCTTCGTTCGCTCCGGCCCCTCCCATC
>JAGHVP010000279.1 GCA_018064305.1 Candidatus Equibacterium intestinale
GAAAGGGTGCCACCGCGAACAGAAAGCCGGGAAAACGTTCGCGGTCCCCGGCGGAAAGCGAGGTTAGAGCGTATAAACGGTGCCACCGCCAACAGAAAGCAGCGAAAACGTTCGCGGTCCCCCTGCGAATGCTGGATTGTGATGCAGCCGCCCTTTGGCGCCGGCAAAAGGAATCGGACGGCACTACAACGGTAACATCCTCATATACAGAGCAAAACAAGTCTGAAGGACAGCCACGGCAGAAATACGTGACTACGGCAGTTAGTGGTCATCAGCTCACGCAAAACTGTATAGAAAGCAATATCAGCACAGATTCACCTAAATGACGAGGAACCACATTGGTGATAGGCATCTGTTACCGGTCCAAAACCAGATAGGCATGAAATATCAGCGCTACATGACCGAATTGGCAATGAGGAACATCTACACGGCAAAAAACGGATCGACAGCTACGTCAGCGATACGGCGACAGACACCATCTATCTGCCGAAATATACCGGAAGAACAGCCACGGCAGCCGCAGTCATCAGCTCACGCAAAAAGCATGGAGATCAAATACCAGCGTTACATGACAGCAATTGCAACGAGGGTCAGCTACGTCAGCGATACTGCGACAAGCATCAGCTATCCGCCGAAATATACCAGAGGAACAGCCCAGTAGCCGCAGTCATCAGATCACGTAATAAGTATAGACAGCAATTGCCAGCGTTACGTGACAGCAATTGCAACGAGGGACAGCTACGTCAGCGAAACTGCGACAGGCACCAGTTATATGCCGAAATATACCAGAGGAACAGCCCAGCAGCGATACGGCGACAGATACCATCTATCTGCCGAAATATACCAGAAGGACTGCGATGTCGGCGGGGGAAACGCCGGAAATGCGCGATGCCTGGGCAAGTGTGCGCGGCTTGTAGCGCTCAAGCTTGATGCGGCACTCCATACTGAGCGAAGTAACCTTCGAGGGATCGAAATTAGCGGGGAACTTGATGTTCTCCAGACGTAAAATCTTGTCTGCAAGCCTCTTCTCCCTCTCGATGTACCCCTGATATTTAATCATAATCTCCACATCTTCAATGATTTCCGCACGCGCATAATCATCAAAGCACTCATCGGCCACAAGTTCGGGCATTGTTCCACGTGGAACATTTGTAAACATTTGTGCAAGTTCCACAGAAGGTCTTGTGAGAAGTTCAGCTATACGCTTGCGGTTTTCAATCGGAGTTGAACCAACCGACTTCAGGTAAGAATTTATATCAGAAGGTTTCACAGATGTAGAAGCAAGAGCGTCTTGATACCCATGGATTGCATCGTACTTTGCCATGGTCCTATCAAGCCTTTCCTGGCTTATAAGGCCTAATTCATAGCCTTTTGGCGTAAGACGGCGGTCGGCATTATCCTGTCTGAGCAGTATTCTGTACTCGGCTCTTGATGTAAACATCCTGTAGGGTTCATCTACACCTTTGGTTATAAGGTCATCTATAAGTACACCTATATATGCTTCGTCACGCTTGAGGATGAACGGTTCTTTCTCTTTGATCTTAAGCACGGCATTGATACCGGCCATCAGTCCCTGAGCGGCAGCCTCTTCATATCCAGTAGTGCCGTTAACCTGCCCCGCAAGGAACAGATTCTCCACTACACGCGACTCAAGCGTTGGTTTCAGCTGAACTGGATCGAAATAATCATATTCCACTGCATACGCGGGCCTGAATATCTTGATGTTCTCGAAACCCTTGATCTTATGCAGCGCCTCAAGTTGAGTATCAGTGGGAAGCGATGAAGAAAAGCCCTGCAGATAGTATTCACAGGTCTTCCACCCTTCCGGCTCAAGGAACAGCTGATGCGAGTCCTTGTCGGCAAAAGTCATCAGTTTCTGCTCTATTGAAGGGCAATAGCGCGGCCCGATGCCCGTAATGGTACCATTGAAGAGAGGTGACTGGTCGAAAGAACCCCTGAGGATATCGTGGACTTCCTGATTTGTATGGACAATATAGCACACCTTCTGCCCCACCCCTTCCTTCTGGATTGCCGACGGCTCGGCTCCGAAAGAGAATTTTGCGGGAAACTCGTCACCCTCCTGAACCATCAGTTTGTCCAGGTCGAGAGAGCGGACGTCGATTCGAGGCGGAGTGCCGGTCTTCATTCTGCCGACAGTGACGCCTTCGCTTTTTAGCTGGTCGGCCAGACAGTAGCTTGCAAGCTCCCCTATCCTGCCACCCTGCGAAGTCTCCCTTCCAATGAAAAGTTTGCCGTTGAGGAAGGTTCCGGCGGTGATGATAACCGTTTTTGCCTTGAATTCCGTGCCCATCAGGGTTGTGACGCCGCAAATTTTGGATTCTCGGAGGGTTAACGAAGCTACAACATCCTGCCAAATGTCTAAGTTACAGCAACTTTCAAGGATTTCTCGCCAGTACAGAGTGTAGAGTGTTTTATCGCACTGAGCGCGGGGGCTCCACATGGCAGGACCTTTCGATTTATTGAGCATCCTGAACTGGATGGTAGAGCGGTCCGTAACAATGCCGGAATATCCTCCAAGAGCATCTATCTCTTTGACAATCTGCCCCTTAGCAATTCCACCGATAGCCGGGTTGCAAGACATCTGCGCAATGTTGCGCATGTCCATCGTGATCAGAAGAGTGCGTGCGCCCATGTTGGAAGCAGCCGCAGCAGCCTCGCAACCGGCATGTCCGGCACCTACAACTATGACATCATAATTGAATTCCATTTTTCAAGAGCTTTGTTTTCCTGGTTCCTCATTTCAGCCTGCTGTTCGGGATCGAGGTCGTCGAATCCAATCAGGTGAAGAAGTCCGTGCGCCACCACCCTCATGATCTCACGGTCGAAACCTTCGCCGTATTCCACACCATTGGCGCGGACAGTGTCGACACTGATGAAAATATCTCCGTCTATGACAGTACCTCCCTCCTCTTCCCTGTTGTCGAAAGTGATGATATCGGTGTAATAGTCGTGTCCGAGATACTGCTTGTTTATCTCCAGCAGGTAATCATCGCTGCAGAAGATATAGTTCAGGTCTCCTATCCTGAATCCACCCTCAGCCGCAAGGCCTCTTAACCATTTTTTAATCAAATTTTTGTGTTTGATATCGAAATCGGTACTCTCTCTGAAAAAAGATATCATAAATAAAGATATTTAGTTCAAATAATTGCTAAATTCGCGGTTTGAACAGGCAGTGTGCCCAAACACATGGCAAAAGTATCAAAAATTATAAAATCATTCTAAAAATCATTCATTTAACATGGCAAAAGTAACAGTTATCGGCGCCGGCAACGTAGGCGCAACAGTTGCAAACGCAGTCGCTCACACCGGATGTGTTTCTGATCTCGTACTCATCGACATCAAAGAAGGTCTTTCTGAAGGCAAGGCTATCGATATGATGCAGACAGCAAAACTTTATGGTTTTGACTGCCGTATCAAAGGTGTTACCAATGACTATGCAGCTACTGCAGACTCTGACGTCATCGTTGTCACTTCAGGTATCCCCCGCAAACCCGGTATGACCCGTGAGGAGCTCATCGGCGTTAACGCAGGTATTGTGAACACAGTGGTTAAAAATGCCTCAGCATACTCTCCCAACGCGATTTTCATCATCATCGCCAACCCTATGGACACTATGACATACCTCACATACAAGACCAGCGGCAAACCCAAGAACCAGGTTCTCGGTATGGGCGGACAGCTTGACAGCAGCCGTTTCACATACTACATCAGCCAGGCTCTCAACGCAGCTCCCAGCGATGTTGAAGGTATCGTTATCGGCGGTCACGGTGACACAACCATGATCCCCCTCATCAGCAAGGCCACTTACAAATGCGCACCTGTAGAGAAACTCGTGAGCAAGGAAGTTGCAGACAAGATCGTTGCCGACACAATGGTAGGCGGTGCAACCCTCACCAAGCTCCTCGGCACATCTGCATGGTATGCTCCCGGCGCAGCTGCAGCTACAATGGTTAAATCTATCATCCTCGACCAGAAGAAGGTATTCCCCTGCTGCGTAGCACTGGAAGGCGAATATGGCAAGAATGACATCTGCATCGGCGTTCCCGCAGTAATCGGCAAGAACGGTGTGGAGAAAGTTGTTGAACTCGAGCTCACAGCTGCTGAGAAAGAGGCATTCGACAAGAGCGCAGAGGCTGTTAACAAGACCAACAGCGTGCTCAAGGAAATGGGCCTCGTAAAATAAATTATCAACATTTTTTTGACAAATAAAATATTGTTGCTAATTTTGGCAGTTGACATATAAACTGCGAATATATTAGAATATCACAATATGGAAGTTAAGAAATCACCCCAAGCCGACCTTTCAAAGAACGTGACTCTCTACAGAGAAATCGGTCTTATCGTGGCACTTGCCGCATGTCTGGTAGCTTTTGAATGGAAAACAAAAGAGATTAAGAGGACTGAACTTGCTGAAACTGAGGTAATTGCAGCCGAGGAAGAAATCATCCCCATCACTGAGGAGGAAAAGGTTGCAAAACCCAACATGCCTACTATCCCTATCCTTTCAGACGCTATCGATATCGTGGACGATGATGTCAAAGTCGACGAAGAGATGTTCTCTTTCGAAGACAGCGAGGACCTCGGCGTAGATATGAACGACTACGGTTATGAGGTTGGTGAGGAATCCGTTGAAGAGGAAGCCATTCCTTTCGCATTGGTAGAGCAGAAGCCTATGTTCCAGGGCGGCGATGCAAATGCGTTCAGCAAGTGGGTGAACACTCACCTCGATTATCCCGAGCTTGCAAAGGAAAACGGTATCCAGGGCCGTGTTACACTGCAGTTTACAGTGAATACAGACGGTTCAGTAAGCGGTGTGAAAGTTCTTCGTGGTGTGGACCCTTCACTTGACAAAGAGGCCGTACGAGTTGTATCCCAGTCACCTAAATGGACTCCGGGCAAACAACGTGACCGTCCGGTAAAGGTTACCTACACATTCCCCGTGATATTCCAGTTGAAATAATAATTTGTCAAGAATATTTGAAAAGGTGGCCACAAAAAATGACCACCTTTTTTATCTGAAAAAGAAACCGTTCTGAATGTACGATACCCAGGAAATAAAGATTGAAACGGCTGTGATTGCCACTGCAGTCAGTGACAAGGACAAGATCAGAGAGGCCGAGGAATACCTCGACGAGCTTGCATTCCTTGCCGAAACTGCAAGTATCAAGGTTGTGAAGCGTTTCACGCAGCGCCTTGACCATCCCATTGCAGGCACATATTTCGGCACCGGAAAACTGGCTGAGATAAAGGCATACATAGAGGAGAACTGCATCGACTACATCATCTTCGACGACGAGCTCTCCCCCACCCAGATGCGCAACATAGAGAAGGAGCTGCACTGCAGTGTGGTTGACCGTACGGGTCTTATTCTGGATATTTTTGCCGACAGAGCCCAGACTGCATACGCAAAGACTCAGGTGGAACTAGCTCAGTATCAATATCTTCTCCCCCGCCTCACCGGCATGTGGACACACCTTGAAAGGCAGCGCGGAGGTATCGGAGTGAGAGGTCCCGGAGAAAGCCAGCTTGAAACCGACCGCCGTATCGTGCTGGACCGCATTTCAGCCTTGAAGGAGCAGCTCAAGAAGATAGACCGCCAGATGGCGTCACAGCGCTCCAACAGAGGCAAGCTGGTGCGCATCTCGCTGGTAGGCTATACCAATGTGGGCAAGAGCACCATCATGAACCTCCTGAGCAAGAGCGATGTATTTGCAGAGAACAAGCTGTTTGCAACCCTCGACACCACGGTGCGCAAGGTTGTGCTTGAGAATGTGCCTTTCCTGCTTAGCGACACCGTCGGATTTATCCGCAAGCTTCCCACCCAGCTTATCGAAGCTTTCAAAAGCACTTTGGACGAGGTGCGTGAGGCTGACATCCTGATGCATGTGGTGGACATTTCGCACCCCAACTTCGAGGACCAGATTGCCGTGGTGAACCGCACACTGGCGGAAATCGGTGCCAAAGACAAGCCTGTATTCCTGGTATTCAACAAGATAGATGCTTACAAATACGAGGAATACGACGAATTCTCGCTGCAGGAGAAGACCAGCCGCAACTATTCTCTCCAGGAGATAAAGAACAGCTGGATGGCAAAGGAACACAACCCCTGCATCTTCATAAGCGCGAAAGACAGGGTAGGGATAGACAAACTGCGCAACGACCTCTACAAGATGGTTGCAGAGATCCACGCAGGAAAATATCCTTTCAACAATTTCCTCTGGTAAGACTAACCTACAAATTCCCGGATAAGCTCCAGACATTTGTCGGGGCACTCGAGGAACGCGTTGTGACCGCATTCCTGCAGTGTCACCATCTGGATGTTCTTGAACTGCTCCAGCATGCGCAGCTGCATTTCTGAGGGCATGAATCCGTCGCTGTCACCGCAGACCACAAGGGTAGGGGTGGAGGTGGACTCCAGCCAGCTGCTCATATCGCTGCGCTTTGTTAAACCCTTGATAGATGCAATGATGCCCGAGGGGTCGTGTGTCTCGCACAGCTCCACAACCTCCCTTATCTTGCTGTCGAGCCTGCGGAGGTTGTTGGGATGGAACATCTTGGGAATGGAGATGTCTGCAAGGGCCAGCAGACGTCCCGAATTGATGATATTGATTTCTCTTTCCCTTACAGGTGCGAAATCTTCTGATTCCGGATATGGATGGGAGTTCAAAAGCACCAGCTTTTCAAATGTCTCAGGAAAGAGTTCGCAGCATTTCAGTGCCACATAGCCGCCGAGAGAGTGCCCCACAACTGTGGCTTTCTTCACTTCGCAGAGGTCTAGGGCAGCCTTTGCAACCGTAGCCATAAGCTCGATTGTGTTGACCGGGGCCGAGCAGGAGAGTCCGTGTCCGGGAAGGTCTATTGCAATTACCCTGTAATCGCGTTTCAAGGCATCATAGAGGTCATTCCAGATGTACATGGTCTCCATGTATCCGTGAAGCAGAAGAACCGCTTTTCCGCCCTTCTTTGAATCCTGTATGTGAACTGCCAGATTGGCTGCTGTTGCAAAAAATTCCATCTCGTCTATGTTTGTAGCTCAAAAGTACAAATAAACAAATTATTTCAATTATATTTGTTGATTAAATGGCACGAAATATAATTACTCGAGTAAAAATACATTCAAATCATGACAGAACTCATTTCTAAAGTTCCCGAAGGGCCGTTAGCCGAAAAATGGACTAACCACAAGGCTCACATCAAAGTTGTAAGCCCGGCCAACAAAAAGAAAATGGAAATCATCGTAGTCGGAACCGGACTCGGCGGAGCGTCTGCAGCTGCTTCACTGGGCGAACTCGGCTACAATGTCAAAATCTTCTGCATCAGCGATTCACCCCGCCGTGCCCACTCAATCGCAGCACAGGGAGGTATCAATGCCGCCAAGAACTACCAGAACGACAACGACTCTGTTTACCGTCTGTTCTACGACACCATCAAAGGTGGTGACTACCGCAGCCGCGAAGCAAACGTATACCGTCTGGCTGAGGTCAGCAACAATATCATCGACCAGTGCGTTGCACAGGGTGTTCCTTTTGCACGTGATTACGGCGGACTCCTCGACAACCGCAGTTTCGGCGGTGCACAGGTATCCCGCACATTCTATGCCCGCGGCCAAACAGGACAGCAGCTTCTTCTGGGAGCATACGCAGCCCTCAACCGTCAGGTTGCCAAGGGTACAGTGAAGAGTTATCCCCGTCATGAGATGCTTGACCTCGTCCTTATCAACGGCGAAGCCAAAGGTATCATCGCACGCGACCTTACAACAGGTGAGATCAAACGTTTCGGTGCTCACGCAGTTGTACTGGCAACCGGCGGATACGGCAACACATATTTCCTCTCTACCAACGCCATGAACAGCAACGGAAGTGCAGCTTGGCAGTGCTACAAGAAGGGTGCGTTCTTCGCAAATCCCTGCTTCGCACAGATCCATCCCACCTGCATCCCCGTTCACGGCAACCAGCAGAGCAAGCTCACCCTTATGTCAGAGTCACTCCGTAACGACGGCCGCATCTGGGTTCCCAAGAAGCTCGAGGATGTTGAGAGAATCCGCAAAGGCATCCTCAAACCTTCAAGAATTCCCGAAGAGGACCGCGACTACTATCTGGAGCGCCGCTATCCCGCATTCGGTAACCTCGTTCCCCGTGACGTAGCTTCACGTGCAGCAAAGGAGCGCTGCGACGCCGGCTATGGTGTTAACGAGCAGGGCCTTGCAGTTTATCTTGATTTCAAGACCTGCATGGAGCAGAAAGGAAAGAAATACATCGAGGAGAAATACGGAAACCTCTTCCAGATGTACGAAGAAATCAACGATGTGGATCCCTACAAGGAGCCTATGATGATATTCCCCGCCATCCACTACACAATGGGCGGTCTCTGGGTAGACTATAACCTCCAGACCACAATCCCCGGCCTGTATGCAATCGGTGAGGCAAACTTCAGTGACCACGGCGGAAACCGCCTCGGTGCATCAGCCCTCATGCAGGGTCTTGCAGACGGTTACTTCATCCTTCCTTACACCATCGGTGATTATCTTGCATCAAAATTCAAAGATCCCAAGACCGACACCAACAACCCTGCATTCGAAGAGGCTGAGAAAGCTGTCAATGAGAAAGTTGCCAAGATTCTTGCAATCAAGGGCAAACGCACTCCCGACAGCATCCATAAGGAGCTTGGCCACATCATGTGGGAATATGTCGGTATGGCACGCAACGAAGCCGGCCTCAAGAAAGCTATCGGCATGATCGAAGAGCTCAAGAAAGAGTTCTGGAGCAATGTCTACGTAGCAGGCGACAACGAGCACTTCAACCAGGAGCTCGAAAAGGCTCTGCGCGTTGCAGACTTCCTTGAAATCGGACAGCTTATGGCTTACGACGCACTCAACCGCAGAGAGTCATGCGGCGGTCACTTCCGCGAGGAGATGCAGACCGAAGAGGGTGAAACCAAACGTGACGATGAAAACTACATGTATGTCGCAGCTTGGGAATACAAGGGCGAAAAAGAGCCTGAACTCCACAAGGAGCCCCTCAAATTTGAATTCTGTAAAGTAGCAACCCGTAACTATAAAGACTAAAGGAGAGCAGCGAATATGAAATTCACACTTAAAATATGGCGTCAGGAAAACGCCAAGGCACAAGGCCATTTCGAGACATATCAGGTTGACAACATCAGCCCTGATACATCATTCCTTGAGATGATGGATATCCTGAATGAGCAGCTTGTAAATGAAAAAATCAATCCTGTAGCCTTTGACAAGGGTTGTAAGGGAGAACACAGCGGTCCCGTCAGCTTCGACCACGACTGCCGTGAAGGTATCTGCGGTGCATGCTCACTGTTTATCAACGGTCGTGCACATGGTCCCGAGAGAGGTGTTACAACATGCCAGCTTTATATGCGCAAGTTCAAGGATGGCAGCACAATCACCATCGAGCCCTGGCGCAGCAGCGGTTTCCCCGTTATCAAAGACCTGGTTGTAGACCGCAAGGCATACGACAAGATTCTCCAGGCAGGCGGATTCATCTCTGTAAATACAGGCGGTGTTCCCGATGCAAATGCAATCCCCATCAAGAAGGAGAATGCTGATGCCAGCATGGACGCTGCTGCCTGCATCGGTTGCGGTGCATGCGCTGCAACCTGCAAGAACGGTTCTGCAATGCTGTTCGTAGCTGCACGTGTAAGTTCTCTCGCTCTTCTGCCTCAGGGCAAAATCGAGGCAAAACGCCGTGCAAAAGCTATGGTAGACACTATGGACGCTCTTGGATTCGGTAGCTGTACAAATACCCGCGCTTGCGAGATGGAATGTCCTAAGGGCATCACTGTCAGCCACATAGCACGTCTTAACAGAGAGTTCCTCTGCGCTAAGTTCAGTGACTAGTTTTTTATACACAATAAAGGAAGATAGAGGGTGCATAACCCTCTATTTTCTTTTAACAACCTGTTGATAACTCTCGATCTGTTCTTGATAACTTTTTTTATCAACAGTTTCATCAATATTTCAACAGATGTTATCAACATTAAAAAAATACAAAACAAGCCTCTCAGCGCTCTTCAAAAGCCATTGTCCGACTTATCAACATTATCAACACGCTATAGATATCC
>JAGHVP010000205.1 GCA_018064305.1 Candidatus Equibacterium intestinale
AATGGGAGGGGCCCGCAGCAGCCAAGTTCCGCGTTAGCGGGACGCGGGATGCGTGCGGGAGGGAAGAGCGAAGCGAAATGCCCCGGAGGAACTGCCGCCGCCCGTCAGCCGGCACTGCAAGCCTAGTTTTCTTTCAGCTTCTTGTACTTGAACCTCTTCTGGAGAGCATCCTCGCCAAGACGGCGTTTCTTGTTCTCTTCATATTCAGAATAGGTACCTTCGAAGAAGTATACACTGCCCTCTCCCTCGAATGCAAGGATATGTGTGGCGATACGGTCAAGAAACCATCGGTCGTGAGAGATGACAACCGCACAGCCCGCAAAGTTTTCAAGACCTTCCTCCAGCGCACGGATGGTGTTG
The DNA here is from genome assembly GCA_018064305.1 of Candidatus Equibacterium intestinale. Taxonomy (GTDB): domain Bacteria; phylum Bacteroidota; class Bacteroidia; order Bacteroidales; family UBA932; genus Equibacterium; species Equibacterium intestinale. The sequence continues at coordinate 361 of JAGHVP010000205.1, forward strand.
ATATCCACGTCGTTGGTGGGCTCGTCAAGCAGCAGCACGTTGGCTTCTTCCTTAAGAGTAAGCGCAAGATGCAGACGGTTGCGTTCACCTCCCGAAAGAATGCCGCACTTCTTCTCCTGGTCGGCACCCGAGAAGTTGAACCTTGAAACATATGAACGGGCGTTGATTTCGCGTCCTCCTAGACGTACATATTCAGAATCATCTGCAATTGTTTGATATACTGTCTTTTCCGGATCGATCTTCTTATGCTGCTGGTCGATATAGGCCAGCTTGACTGTCTCTCCCACCTCGAATGTACCGGTGTCAGGCTTCTCAAGCCCCATGATAAGCCTGAAGAGGGTGGTCTTGCCACAGCCGTTGGGACCGATCACCCCCACGATGCCTGCAGGCGGTAGTGAGAAAGTGAGGTTTTCATACAGTACCTTGTCGCCGAAAGCCTTGCTCACATTGTTGCAGTCGATAACCCTAGAGCCGAGGCGCGGACCGTTGGGAATATATATCTCAAGACGCTCTTCCTGCTGCTTGCGGTCTTCGTTGAGCATCTTCTCATATGCGCCGAGACGGGCCTTCGATTTAGCATGGCGGGCCTTCGGTGCCATCCTTACCCACTCGAGCTCGCGCTCGAGAGTCTTGCGGCGCTTGCTCTCCTGCTTCTCTTCCTGAGCAAGACGGGTGGTTTTCTGATCGAGCCATGAAGAATAGTTGCCTTTCCAGGGAATACCTTCACCGCGGTCAAGCTCAAGGATCCAGACGGCCACATTGTCAAGGAAATAACGGTCGTGAGTCACAGCAATCACAGTACCCTTGTATTGCTGGAGATGCGCTTCCAGCCACTGGATACTTTCTGTATCGAGGTGGTTGGTAGGCTCGTCAAGCAGCAGGACGTCAGGCTCGCGCAGCAGCAGACGGCAGAGTGCCACACGGCGGCGCTCACCACCGCTGAGGGTGGCCACGCTTGCATCGGGGTCGGGGCACTGGAGGGCATCCATCGCACGTTCCAGCTTTGCATCGATATCCCAGCCGCCGGCATGGTCTATCATTTCGGTAAGTTCACCCTGGCGGGCTATCAGCGCGTTCATTGCGTCGTCGTCCATAGGCTCGCAGAACTTCATGTTGATCTCTTCATACTCCTTGAGCATGTCGACAATCTCCTGCATGCCTTCCTTTACAACATCGATCACACATTTCGAATCGTCGAGTTTAGGTTCCTGCTCCAGATATCCTACAGAATAGCCGGGAGCCCATACGACCTCGCCCTGATAAGACTTTTCAATGCCGGCGATTATCTTCATGAGGGTAGATTTGCCGGCACCGTTCATACCTACGATACCGATCTTGGCACCATAGAAAAACGACAGGTAGATATCCTTGAGGATAACCTTGTTATTGTGGGGCAGAACCTTCCCCACTCCGTTCATTGAAAAAATTATCTTCTCATCCATATATCTGGTGGTATAGTGAAATTATCAGATCGGCAGCCGCATCCACTCCGATACGGCTGGTATTCAAACAGATGTCGTACGACGAGCTGTCGCCCCACTCCTTGAATGTATAATATCCGTAGTATTCCTTCCTCTTACGTTCTTCAATCTGGATGAACTTCTCGGCCTCTTCTTCAGTGATGCCGCGCTTAGATGCGATACGCGCCACCCTGTCGGGCATGTCGGCGGTAAGGAAGAATGTGAGCAGACCGTCGCGGCCGCGCAGGATATAGTCGGCGCAGCGCCCCACAAACACACCTGATGCCTCGTCGGCAAGCTGCTCTATCACGCTGCTCTGGATCTTGAAGAGCTCGTCTTCAGAAAGGACACTGCCTGCAGAATAGAACTGCGGATCGGTATAGTTCGAACCGCGCAGCCCCAGGAATTTCGCAAAGCGGTTGGCCGGAACCGGCTTCTCATCTTTCTTCTCAAGGACATCGGCAGAAAGACCGCTGCCCTTTGCAGTAAGGTTCAGCAGATTCTTGTCATAAAGCTCGATGCCAAGTTTTTCAGCAACCTTGGAAGCAATCTCAAGCCCGCCCGATCCTATCTGGCGGCCTATCGTGATAAGGATATTACTCATCTTTACCTAGTTTATTCAGGATTGAACGTATCATGAAGAAAGCAACTACCGTTGAAATGAAGTCCGATGCCGGCATGCTCCACCACACTCCGTTGATATCAAGGAAGAGCGGGAACACAATCAGGAACGGGATAAGGAACAGCAGCTGCCTTGAAAGTGAGAGGAAAATCGCCTTGTTTGCGTATCCTATGCACTGACATAGGTTGGTCACAACAATCTGGTATCCCACCAGCGGGAACATACTGAGCATTATGCGCAGCGCATTGGCAGAGATATCCTTCAGCTCCGCATCGTGTGTGAAAAGTGACACTGCCGCCTTGGGACATGTCATGGCCACGATGAAACCGACTGTCATGGTGCATACCGCACAGAGCGCCGTGAGCCTGAACACTTTCTTCACCCTGTCATACTGCTTTGCCCCGTAGTTGAAACCAGCGATGGGCTGCATTCCCTGGGTGAAGCCCATATTGAGCATGATGAACAGAAAGGCAATGCGGTTGGCAATACCGTAGGCACCAATGGCAAGGTCACCGCCGTAGCGTTTCAACTGGTTGTTGATGAAAATCACCACGAAGCACGAAGCCACGTTCATAAGGAACGGGGCCATGCCGATAGAGAGCGAACGCTTTGCAATCTTCCAGTCGAACTTCCATATCTCCTTTGAGAAATGAAGCACATGGTTCTTGTCACAGAGCACCTTCACCACCCATGCGAGTCCGACCACCTGGGCCAGCACAGTAGCCACCGCTGCACCCATGATGCCCATGTCGAACACAAATATGAACAGCGGGTCAAGGATGGCATTGAGTATCACGGCCAGCAGAGTTGCATACATGGCCAGTTTGGGACGCCCGGACGAGCGGACCACGCCGTTCAGTCCATGATACAGGTGAGTGATGATGTTTCCATACATTATCACCATCATGTACTCCCTTGCGTATGAGATCGTATTGTCGCTTGCTCCGAAGAAACGGAGAATGGGGTTCATGAAAATAATGGACAGAGCTCCCACCACAAGGCCTATGACCACATTCATCATCACCACGTTTCCAAGGACGCGGTTTGCTATCTTGTAGTCTTTCTGACCAAGCAGCATCGATATCAGAGTGGCGGCACCCACACCCACAAGGGTTCCGAATGCCGTGGAGATATTCATCAGAGGGAAGGTGACAGCAAGTCCGGAAATGGCCATCGGGCCTACTCCCTGCCCGATGAATATACTGTCAACCATATTGTAGAGCGACGTGGCCGTCATTGCGACGATGGCCGGAGCCGCATATTGCTTGAGAAGCTTACCTATTCTTTCTGTTCCTAACTCTACAGGTACCATATTTATTTCAACCTTGCAATGGCAGAGACACTGCCCTTCACCTTATCACCCTTCTTTACAAGTATTTCAGCTTCGCCCGGGATGAATACATCCAGGCGTGACCCGAATTTGATGAAACCGGCCTCGGTTGCCTGGCCGTAGGTCTCACCTTCCTTAACATAGCACACTATCCTGCGCGCCACGATACCGGCTATCTGGCGGAACATCACCTCCCTGTCCTCACCATCCTTCACTACGATGGTGGTGTGCTCGTTCTTTTCAGATGATTTAGGCAGGAACGCAAAGATATATTTGCCGGGATGATAGCGGTAGAACGACACTTTTCCGCCAATCGGGAACCATGTGATGTGTACGTTGAAAAGATTCAGGAAAATTGATATCTGCGTACACTCCCTGTCGAAATATTCCGGTACGAATGCTTTCTGGATCTTCACCACCTTTCCGTCTGACGGAGCCACTACAAGACCGTCATCGACAGTGACGTCACGTTTGGGAATCCTGAAGAAGAATATCACTATCAGCCCGAAAAAAGCGAACAATATGCTCCATATCCACCTGGATGCCGCTGAGTAAGCGAAATGGCATACCAATTCAATTGCAACGGCCCAGATCCAAAGAATGACCAGAATAATTACTTTGCCTTCCTTATGCAGTTTCATCTGATATTGAAAATTACTGTTTCTTAATTAAATAACGCCCGCCAGCAGCAGGAACACCGTGATCACCGGCAGTGCAAAGACCACTGCGTCGAAACGGTCGAGCAGGCCGCCGTGGCCTATCACTATGGTTCCGGTATCCTTTACTCCGTAATGACGCTTGAGCAGCGATTCGAAAAGGTCGCCGAAAATGCCGAACACAACCACAATCACCGATATCACGCACCAGTGCCATATCTGCAATCCGAGATTGAAGCAGAGACAAAGCACCGCCGACGAAATCAATGTAAATACAAGACTGCCGAAAACACCAGCCACAGACTTCTTGGGAGATAGTACCGGGGCTATTTTTCTGCTTCCTTCTTTCTGTCCGAACGCCATTCCGAAGGCGTATCCTCCGATATCGTTCATCCAGAGCATGCACATCAGCGCAATGAACAGCCAGGGCGAATACTCACCGTTCTGTTTGAACATGATGCGCGATGATATCACAAAAGACGGCAGGAGATACACCAGCGGAAATGAGAGGTCCTGAACTTTCAGCACCTGCACATTGCCAGCCTGTTTCACAAGCATGCAGATGTAAATCAAAAGAAGCAGCGGCAGTGCCACAAGCAGATACTTGAAATCAAATCCATACATGATGCACAGGGGCACATATGCGAAAACAGC
>JAGHVP010000082.1 GCA_018064305.1 Candidatus Equibacterium intestinale
GTATTATGTCGTCCATCAGTGGCAGCAGGTATCCGCAGCTGTCTGCATAGCAGTTGAAGGCATCGGTGCAGATGCGCACTATGGGGTTGCGCTGCTCCACCTCCATCACAAGAGTGGCCGGCTGGCTCACGTAGACTTCGGCATGGCTTATCACGCCTGTTTCTGAAACCAGCTTCTCGAGACTGCCGGTGTCGATATCCTTCACCGGTCTGCCGATCACAGATGATTTTACAACATCTTTCAGGTCGTTGTCCGAGATGAACCTCTGCGTGGTGTTTCCCTTGAACACCACCTGTATGTCGTTGCACCGCGTCTCTGCCTCATATCCGGCCGTGTACTTGCTGATATGGTAGAAATATCCGCCGAAAAGGGCGCATATCACCACCAGACCGAATATTATGAGAATCCTGCGGAACATTGTCTACTGCCTGTTTTTCAGAAGTTCTTCAATGGGTTTTACAAAGCGGTCTACATCGCCTGCCCCGAATGTCACAAGGCAGTCTATATCGCGTGACGCGATTGTCTCGAGCAGCTGCTCTTTCTGCACAAGCATCTTGTTGGGGATTGTGACCTTGTCAAGTATCATCTCTGCATTCACTCCTTCGATCGGGAGCTCGCGTGCAGGGTATATCGGAAGCATTATCAGTTCGTCCAGGTTGCTGAGCGCGGCCGCGAACTCATCTGCGAAATCGCGGGTGCGTGTGAAGAGGTGCGGCTGGAATATTCCGCATATCTTCCTGCCTGCAAAGATGTTGCGCATAGAACTTATGGCTGCTGCAATCTCGTTGGGATGGTGTGCATAGTCGTCGATATATGCACATTCCGGGGTGTTGAGGTGGATGTCGAACCTGCGCTCGACTCCTGAGAATGTGGCCAGTGCCGCACGGACCTTCAGCGGCTGTACTCCGTAGAGCAGCGCCACTGCCGATGCGGCCACGGCGTTTTCAACGTTGACCCATCCGGGAACACCCACGGTGCAGTCTGCTATCCTGCCGCCGGGATAGTTGAGGGTGAAGTTGAAATATCCGCCCTGTACAGGCCTGATGTCTGATGCATAGAAGTCGCAGGGCTCGTTGTAGCTGTATGTGTACTGCTTTGCAGTTATTCTGCTTCTGTCAAACTCCACACCTTTCTTGATAATCACGGCGCCGTCTTTCTTCACCTGGGCGGTGAAGTCAGAGAAAGCCTTGCGGACCTCGTCGTGTGTCCCGTAGATGTCGAGGTGGTCGGCATCCACTGCAGTTACCACGGCAATCTGGGGACGGAGCTGAAGGAACGAGCGGTCGAATTCGTCGGCCTCGGCAACCAGGGCGTCAGATGTGCTGCGGAGAAGGTTTGAATGGTAGTTCTTGGAGATTCCTCCAAGGAAGGCGGTGCAGCCGTCTTCGGTGCCTGCCGTGAAGATATGGGCGAGCAGGGTGGAGGTGGTGGTCTTGCCGTGTGTGCCGGATACTGCCAGGCAGTCCTTGTCGCGTGCTATCTCGCCCAGTGCGCGGCTGCGCTTGCAGAGCGTATATCCGTTTCCCTTCACATACTGCAGCTCTTTGAGGGATGCAGGTATGGCAGGAGTATATATTACGAATGTCTTGTCGACATTGATGGGGATGAGGTCCGGACGGTCTTCATAGTGTACTTCGATTCCTTCTTCCTCAAGCTTTTTTGTGAGCGGGCTGGGGGTGCGGTCATAGCCGGAAACATTCATTCCGATATATTTGAAATATCTGGCGATGGCACTCATTCCGATGCCCCCTATACCTATGAAATAATAATTAGAATACATGACAGGTGATATCTCCTTAATCTATTTGCATAATTTCAACACTTCCGAAGCTATTACGTCGGCAGCATCGGGGCGTGCCAGTGCAATTATGGCCTGCTCCATCTGCGCGATCTTCTCAGGGTTGGCAAGTAGCGCCGACGCCTTGTCCATGAGTTTTTCACGTGCGTCTGAATCAAGCACGATGTCTGCCGCACCCTTCTCTACAAGGGCCATTGCGTTATGGCGCTGATGGTCTTCTGCGACATTGGGCGAAGGTACAAAAATAGTTGCCTTACCCGAAACGCAGAGCTCTGATATGGTACCTGCCCCGGCACGTGAAACGATGACGTCAGCAACTGCATAGGCAAGGCCCATACGGTCTACGAATGTCAGGTTCTTCACATTGGCGCATGGGTGTGATTCAAGGAACTTCTCAATGCCTTCCTTATAGTACTTTCCACTCTGCCAGAGCACCTGGAACCCTGCTGATTCGGCCTTCTCCACTATCCAGAGCTGCACGCTTTCGTTGAGGGTGCGCGCCCCGAGGCTGCCGCCCACCACAAACAGCGTCTTCTTCTGTGGGTCGAGCCCGAAATGGGCGTAGCCCTCTTCACGCTGCTCCGCCGTGGGAGGCATGATGCCGGCGCGCAGCGGATTGCCTGTGAACATTATCTTTTCTGCAGGGAAGAATTTCTCCATGCCGTCATATGCCACGCATATCTTCTGCACGCGCTTGCCGAGAAGCTTGTTGGTAAGGCCTGCGTATGAGTTCTGCTCCTGGATCAGGCAGGGAACTTTCATCCCTGATGCGGCCCAGAGAAGCGGTGCGCTGGCATATCCGCCCACACCCACAACAGCATCGGGCTTGAACTCCCTGATGATTTTCTTTGCCTGCCGCACGCTCTCCAGCACCTTGAATGGGAGAGCAAGATTCTTGAGAGAGAGCTTGCGCTGGAGTCCTGCAGTAGGAAGTCCGATGATGGGATATCCCGCTTTGGGCACTCTTTCCATCTCCATTTTGCCGAGTGCTCCGACAAACTGGATTTCACATTCAGTACCGCTCCTCTTCAGGGCGTCTGCAATCGATATTGCGGGAAATATGTGGCCGCCTGTGCCGCCTCCGCTAATTATTATCCGTTTCATCGTCATCTATGCTGAGTTGAATTTCTTCTTGTTCCATAAGCCGCGGGTCTTTTTCCGCAGCTTCTATTGCAGCCTGCTGTGCGGCTTCCGCCTCTTTCTTCTCCTGTTCCATCTTCGCTACGGCACGGCTTACCGAGAGTATTATGCCGAAGGCTCCGGAAAGCACCAGATATGCTGTACCGCCATGGCTGATAAGGGGCAGGGTGTGGCCGGTGATGGGCAGCAGGCGCACATTCACCAGGATGTGCAGGAAAGCCTGTGTCACCAGCAGGAAAGCCAGTCCCAGCACCAGCGCCTGGGAATATGTGTCGGGGCATCTGAAGGAAAGCGAGATGCACCTGAACAGGAATACCAGATACAGAAGTATGATAAGCGCCCCTCCGATAAATCCTGTCTCCTCTACAATAGAGGCGAAGATGAAATCTGAAAAGGCCATGGAAAGCGAGTAGCGGGCCGTGCCGTTGCCCATTCCCTTGCCGAAAATCCTGCCTTCGTGTATCGCTATCTTGGCGTTTTCGCTCTGACGCTCCTCGTCAAGCATCTTCGCGTATTCCTCCTTCGACATCTTGGTGAGGTCTACAGTGGTGTCTTCGCCTTTCGATGCGAACCTCTCGATACGTTTCTCAACTGTGCCGAGACGGTTGAACACTGTGAAGTCATTGTCGGGGTCGATCTTTATCACCAGGTGATAGATACCGAACAGCAGTGCCACACATGCAACGGCACCGCACACGGTGATTCCCAGATGGCTCCACTTCACCTCCATGAAGAAGAACATCAGCATGCTGATGACACCGAGCAGCAGGGTGGTCGAGAAGCTGTTTCCCACAACCAGCAGGCACACCAGGAGCACCCATACGAGCAGCTTCAGGAAGAAGTCCTTGAATGTGCCCAGGCTTCCGCCGAACCTGTCAAGCGCCCAGCTCAGGTACATCACAAGGCCGACTTTCACAAACTCGAACACCTGGAGGGTGTGGCTTCCTATCTTGATGCCTCGCACAGCTCCGTTCCTCAGGTCTTGAAAACCAGGTATATAGAGCATAATAAGCATCAGCACCGTGATGCCGAAGAATACTGGCGAAACCTTGCGGTAGAAGTTGTACGGTATCGCATAGCAGACAAACAGGGCGGCAAAACCCATTGCCACGCTGCCGAACTGCTCCATATAGACTTTGGTCTTGCCCATCATGTCAGAGGTCTTGTCAAGGAACGACCCTGCCGAAAAGACCGCAAGGACCGATATCATGGCGAAAATTGCCACGATAAACCAGATAACACGGTCACCTCTGAGCCTGACTTTTGCCATAGTCCTTTTCAAATTGTCTTACAGATTCCTCACTGCTTCCTTGAACTGACGTCCGCGGTCTTCATAGCTCTTGAAGAGGTCGAAGCTTGCACAGCAGGGTGAAAGAAGCACTGTGTCTCCCTCAACGGCCAGCCTGCTCGACTCCTTCACCGCCTCTTCTGCAGAGAGCGTGTCTACGATAACGGGAACTATATCCTTGAAAGACTCGTGGATTTTCTTGTTGTCGACACCCAGACATACGATGGCCTTGACCTTTTCTTTCACAAGGTCGAATATTGCCGAATAGTCGTTGCCTTTGTCCTTTCCTCCGAGAATCAGCACCACCGGGGTGGTCATGCACTCCAGGGCATACCATGTCGAGTTGACGTTGGTTGCCTTCGAATCATTGATGTAAAGCACTCCGCCCACGCTCAGGACTTTCTCCATACGGTGCTCGACGGGCATGAATGATGTGAGAGCCTTGCGGATCCTCTCGTTCGTGATATTCATCAACTTACCGGTGAGGGCGGCTGCCATGGAGTTGTAAACGTTGTGGCGGCCGCGCAGTGACATGTCGTCGATATACATCTCGTAGGGGTCGTCACCGTAGTTGACATGGATCTTCTCGCCGTCGGAATATGCACCGGGATTCTCTTCACGCTCCTGGCTGATAGGGAGCATCTGAGCCTTGATGACAATCTGGTTGAGGTTCTTGATGGTGATTTCGTCGTCTGAACAGAAGATGAAGCAGTCTTCGGCCTTCATGTTGCGGGTGATGCGGAACTTTGCGTTGACATAGTTCTGCAGGTCATATCCGTAGCGGTCCAGATGGTCGGGGGTGATGTTGAGCAGGATGGCGATGTCGGCCTTGAAATCGTACATTCCGTCGAGCTGGAAGCTGCTGAGCTCCAGCACATAGATGTCAAAATTCTCCGTTGCAACCTGATATGCGTAGCTCTTGCCGATGTTGCCGCCGAGCCCCACGTTCATCCCGTTCTGCTTCAGCATGTGGTAGATGAGCGATGTGGTGGTGGTCTTGCCGTTGCTGCCTGTTATGCAGATCTTCTTGGCTTTGTCGTAGCGTCCTGCAAACTCGATCTCAGAGATGACAGAGATGCCTGCGGCATAGGCTTCCTTCACAAGAGGGGCAGTCTCGGG
>JAGHVP010000246.1 GCA_018064305.1 Candidatus Equibacterium intestinale
ATTACAAGCATCTCGAGGGGCTGAAGGAAGAAGAGAAGGTGAACGAGGATGTTGATGCCGGAATGTTCGGTACTGCATACCACGAAACCATGGAGGAGTTCTACGGGCAGTTCAAGGGGCAGGTGGTTTCGAAGGATGCCCTCCGCGCAATCATTGAAAGCGAAGGATTCGATAACATGATAAGAGCGGTAGTGCTCAGGAAGATGGCAGCCCAGCTGAAAGTTGAGGTGGGCGCCCTTACCGGCCGCAACCATATCACGGCCAGCCTGGTGCAGGAGCTTGTAAAGGTCACCCTGAAGCGCGATGCCGAGATGCCGGCTGACGCGGAAGGCTTCGAGTACCTTGATTCTGAAAGATACATGATAATGGATTTCAAGGTTCCTGTGGAAGGGCAGGACAGGAATGTGCTCCTGCATGGATTTGTCGACCGTCTAGATGCTCCTTTCCAGACGCAGTACCGCATCTGTGACTACAAGACAGGCTCGGTGTATGAAGTGAAGGACTATTATGACTACGACGCTGCCATCAGCCAGATGTTCAGCGGAGAGGCAAAGACTTCGTTCCAGCTGCTTGTATATGCGCTGCTGATAAAGAACGACATTGATCACAACAAACTGGCTGCCAGAGATATTGCAGTGGCTGTATATAATGTGAGGAAGCAGTTCGGCGAGATGTCGCAGGGTACTTTGTGCGATGGGAAGCTGATCTCAGGCTTTGAAGAGGGGCTCAGACAGCTTATTGCAGAGATATTCAGTCCAGAGGTGCCTTTCGAAGGCAGACCGGGCAAGCCGTGCAAGTACTGCCCCGCGGCACTTATATGCAACAGATAGGAGGAACAGACAATGAACCGGAACAGATTGGACATATACAAGGCTTCGGCCGGTGCCGGCAAGACATACACCCTGGCACACAGATACATAGCAATGATGCTTGAGAGCGCGGACTGGCGCTCGGCATACCGCCATATCCTGGCTGTGACCTTCACCAACAAGGCCACAGAAGAGATGAAGGGGCGTATCCTCGAGTATCTCTTCAAGCTTTCGTGCGGTGATGCGGCAGAAACCGCCAACATGGCGGGATTTATGGGGAAAAATGCGTCCGACAGCGCTTTTGCGGCCGAGATAAAGGCAAAATCGGGCCTGATGCTCAAGAACATCCTCCACGATTATTCTAATTTCTCCGTCACCACAATCGACAAGTTCTTCCAGCATGTCTACCGTTCGTTCGCCCGCGAACTCGGGCACTATTCGGCATACCGCGTCGAACTCGACCAGGACTCCGTGATAGGCAAGGCGCTGGATGAAATGCTCTCGCGCATCGATTCTGCCGATATGGAGCATCCCGACCCTCTCTTCGAGGCGGTGCGCAAGTTCGCGCTTGACCTGCTACGCATCAAAGGAAATGTTAAGTATGCAGACGAGCTTGCCCGTTTTGCCTCACTCTTCAAGAAAGAGGATTTCTTCCTGAAGAAGAAAGAGGCTTCGTGGAACAATCCCGAGGATGTTGCAGACCGGGCTGAGAATTATATGGCCACTTTCGAGGCCGGCCTTAAGCTGAAGGCTGAGGCTGTCGTGAAGGCAGTCAAGGACGCAGGAATCGAGCTTGGCGATTTCTCGGGAGGCTCCCGCAGCGCGTTCAATTCGTGGCTTCCAAAATATGTTGAAGGCTCTGTTGTACAGCCCAGTGATTCATTCTTCAAGACAGCTGCCTCCCAGGACTCATGGTTCAAGAAGAGTGACAAGAACGCCGCCTCCAAGGTCAGCGCCCTGTGCGGTGCCGGTTTCGAAGATGCCCTCCGCGATTTCGCCGCACTGTTCGGCTATGACCTCCTGGCAGGTGTGCAGAGTATGGACGAGACCAACCCGTTCTTTGTCTACAATACGGCAAAGGCCATAAGGAAGAACATCAGCGTGCTGCTTATTGCCAAGGACATCAACAATGCGGTTGACCGCTACCTCAAGGATAACGGGGTGATGCTTCTTTCAGATACCTGCCACGCGCTGAACAAGGTGATAGACGGCTGTGACACGCCTTTCATTTACGAAAAGACCGGCAGCTGGCTTGACCATTACCTGCTCGACGAGTTCCAGGACTTCTCTGTGGTTCAGTGGCAGAATTTCCGCCCGCTGCTGCGCCAGAGCCTTGACAGCGGCCACAGCAACCTTATCGTGGGCGATGTCAAGCAGAGCATCTACCGCTGGCGCGGCTCCGACTGGAACACGCTCGACAACGGGCTTGAGGCAGACCTTGCCGATGAGTCCCTGGCGTTCCCTCCGCTGGAGACCAACCGCCGCAGCGACGAGGAGATAGTGAACTTCAACAACGCTTTCTTCGACTGGCTCAGCAGAAGCCTCGACGATGAGAAGATTGCGGCGATTTATTCGGGCTGCCCGCAGAAAAGCTGCAAGAGCGGTGCGGGGCGTGTGAAAGTGCGTTTCTTCGAAGATGATGAAGACAACGAGGCGGCTCTCGGGGCCCTTCCCGATGAAATTGCAGGGCTTCTTGAAAGAGGCTTCTCGCTTGGCGACATTGCTGTCCTGGTGCGCCGCAACGATGAGGCCGACCTTGTGGCGGCCCAGCTTATTGCAGCAGGCATCAGCGTGATAACTGAAGAGTCCCTGAAGGTGGGTGCTGCGGTGAGCGTGCGCAAGGTGGTGGCCATATTGAAGTCTATGGTGAACGCTTCAGACGGGCGCAACAGCTATCTGCTCGACCATCTGGGTGTTGATGTCTCCGCTCTTGACAGTGATGTGAAGGGCAGGCCTCTGTATGAGATGTGTGAGCGCATTGCAATGTCGTTCGAGGGTGGCGTGCCGGGCGGCGAACTGCCATATTTCGCTGCATTCATGGATATTGTGCTCGACTATGTAGCCCAGAACGGCTCGGATGTGGCGGGCTTTGTCAAATGGTGGGAGGAATCTGGTTCGAAAGAGACCATCTCCGCCCCGAAGTCGGCCGATGCCGTGCGCATCATGACCATCCACAAGGCCAAGGGACTTGGAATGCCTGTGGTGATAGTTCCTTTCTTCTCAGAGCGTTTCAAACCTGCCAACAACCAGACTAACTACATCTGGTGCACCGATTCATCGGAAGCGCTTGATGCCGGCCTCGTGCCTGTGGAATATGCTTCTACCCTGGAGTCTACGCTCTTCCGCAAAGAAAGCCTTGCAGAGAAGCAGTATTATATAGTGGATGCGGCTAACACTGCGTATGTGGCTTTCACCCGTCCGGAACACGAACTGATAGTGTATGCTGAAAAGCCAAAGCTTAAAAAGGATGGCACTGTCACTGCCGGCTCGGTTTCTGACAAGCTGTATATCTATCTCTCAGAAAGCGGCAATCTCTCTGAAGATGATGTGTTCGAGGAGGGAGATCTGTTTGAATTCAGCCGGAAGGAGGGCAGAGGTGCCGTGGTTGATGATGCCGGTGCGCTGCGTCTGGAAAGTTATGTGTCTGTCAAGCCTGAAGGGAGTGATCCCGAAAATCCGCGCATCCACCTGATAGGCCGCGGCAGGGATTTCTTCGAGAGGGAGAAAGTGCGCCACCGCGGAATAGTGATGCACGACATACTCTCTGCCATCAACACAGAGGCCGATATAGACGGTGCTGTGGAAGATGCAGTGCAGCGCGGCGAAGTGGTGGCCGGCGAGGCTGCGGAGTGTGCTGCCGAAATCCGCCGTATGGTGGCCTTCGCGGCACCTTACGGATGGTTTGCCGAAGGAGCTCGGGTACTTAACGAGGTATCCATCATAGATGCCGACGGCACAGTTGTGCGCCCCGACCGTGTTGTGGTCTCCGGCAGTACAGCAGTGGTGGTGGACTACAAGTTCGGCGTGCAGAACCCTTCTTACGCGAAGCAGGTGTCGGGCTATATGAACCTGCTCTCACGCATGGGCTATACTGATGTCAAAGGCTATATCTGGTACGCCGCCGCCGACACCATCGTGCCCGTCAGCCAGGAATGATAGTTCTTTCCCGGGCGGATCAACCATACCAGCATCATGACACTGCATGCGGACATTGCCAGAGCCATTATTGCCATGACAGCCTTTTGAAAACAGTGTCACTGTAATCTGATGGAGTGTATTTTTCTATCAGTTTCATTTGTGTCTCTCTCCAAGTATAGCCCAGCGCAGCAGCGGTATGCGCTGGAGAATCTCATACAGCAGCGGAGTTAGGGTGAAGACAACGATGGTTAATGCCAGGTATATGAGCCACGCGGGCATCTGCGTGTAAGCCTTGAACATATAGCCGAATGCCACGAGTATGCTGTAGTGAAGCACATAGAAGCCGTAGCTGCTGCGGTTCATATATGCACAGAAACTGTCAGTCCTGTCGAACCATCTCATGAAGATACCCGTCACGGCAAGTATCATTAACCAGGCATAGAGGCAGTTAAGCCAGCCGGAAAGGAACTGGGGACTGGTATAGTCCTGCCCCCATCCTGTGATACAGAGGGCTGTGCCTGCAACCACGGCGCATGCAGTCATCGGAATGCACATTTGCTTCACGCGCTGCTGGACGTTGTCGTTGCAGAAAACGAAGTATCCCATCAGAAACGGGATGAAGTATGCCACGGGCCTGTAGAGATTGTACAGGCCGTCTGGGCTTCCCAGCCTCGGGTTCATGATCATGAACTGCGAACCTGTCCATATCAGCACGCCCATCAGAATGATGACCGGCGATGATGCTTCTGCACAAATATTCCTGAACTTATCTTTGGGGTCCAGCCTGCGTATCAGAAGTAGGAGCAGCGAGAATACCCACAGCTCCTGTGCGAACCAGAGAGGCCCGCTGCCGCTCAGCGAGTAGATGAGCCATCTGATTATGACGGGGGTCTGAGACAGATCGGGATGTTCAGCGCCGCAGTTGACGTTGAAATATCCCGTTGTCCATTGGAATACAAAAAGGCCGATTGTGGAAGGAACGAGCAGTTTGAGGGTCCGCGACTTGCGGAACTCTTCCGCTGAACGATTTTCCAGCGAATACCTTGCGCTGATACCCGCAATCAGGAACAGCAGCATCATGAACCATGGGTAAAGGATATACATCACGATATCCTGCGGCTGCTTCATCGGGTCAGGGCCGAATCCTCCGACTCCGCCGAACACACCCTTGTTGTTATAGAAATAAAATACGTGGTATAACAGCACCAGAAGCACTGTGAACCACCTTAGATTATCGAGCCAATCCTTCCTCTTCATGAAATTTTTCCGCTTTGATAGCGCAAATATACAGATAATGTCTATATTTGCAACAGATGTTCTAAAACAAATGTTCTCAAATGCCAAGATCAGCATTCTTCTCGAAAGAAACCATTGCCGCTGCCGGGCTTGAAGTCGTCCGCCAGCATGGCATCGGAGCGCTTACGGCAAGGGCTCTGGGCAAGCGGCTCGGGTGCTCGCTCAGCCCGATATTCACAGTGTTCAAGGATATGGACGAAATCCAGATTGCCGTCAGGCAGGCTGCAGCCGCCCTGTTTGCAGACTATGTGAAAGACGTTTCCGATTACCAGCCGGCGTTCAAGGAATACGGGATGAGGCTCATCCGCTTCGCCAGGGAGGAGCAGAATATTTTCCAACTTTTTCTTGAACGGGGGAACAGCCTTATGGACAATGCGCCTGCCGCGGCACTGGAATGCCTGAAAGGCATCAAGGAGGCGTATCAGCTGACGGACAATCAAGTTATGACATTCTACCGGCAGATCTGGACCTTCACCTGCGGGGTTGCAGTACTGGCAACGCGGTCTCCGGGGGAATATCCTGACTCTCTGACCGGCGAGATGATTTCCACCCAGTTCATCAGCACCCTTTCTTTCCTGAAATCTGGCAAGGCGGTGGACAATGTGACCCCACATCTCAAAGTGGAAGGGGAGAAGGCGGTTATCGGCCTATGTGATTGACTCCTTCCCAACAGGTGTTGACTATTTTTACTAATCGTGTACCTTTGCGGCAGGGCTGCCATGCGGCCTGTGACATAATACATTCATTCCATGAAAGGCAAGCTTTATCTGATTCCCACACCGCTTGGCGACAACGACCCTCTGGAGGTGCTCCCTGCATCGGTTTTCGAGATTGTGAAACACATCACCACCTACGTGGTGGAGGAGACGCGTACAGCGCGCAGGTTCCTCTCGAAGTACGGGCTCAAGGGAAAAATCGACGGGCTGACTTTCTACGAGCTGAACGAACATACCGCTGCAGCTGATGCTGCGGCGTACGTGCGTCTGCTTGATGAGGGGACAGACGTGGGGCTGATGTCCGAGGCCGGGCTTCCTGCAGTGGCCGACCCGGGCAGCATACTGGTGCGCGCAGCTCATGAACATGACATAGAGGTGGTTCCGTTCGTGGGGCCGTCTTCACTGATGCTTGCCCTGATGTCATCTGGGTTCAACGGCCAGTCGTTTGCCTTCAACGGATATCTTCCGGTGAAGCCGGAAGAAAGAAGGGCCAGGCTGCGTGCCATCGAGAAGATTTCTGCACAGACAGGCCAGACACAGATTCTGATAGAAACGCCTTATCGCAACGATGCGATGATGTCCGACATGCTTGCTGCACTGTCGCCCTCCACCTCAGTCTGCGTCGCTGCCAATATCACCTGCCCCGACGCCTGCATCCGCACCCGCACAGTGGCTGAATGGAAGCAGAATCCGCCTCAGATAGGCAAGCGCCCCTGCGTCTTCGTGCTGATGGCCGCCCGCTGAGTCAGACTGAATCGATTACTTCACTCAGCGGCTGTCAACAGCATACTTCTCAATAATTCTCAGGAATATATTACATGCGGTGGTCTCATCTTCAATTGAAAATGGATTGATATTGTCCAGTTTTCCATCAGCATGGATCCACCATCTGTCTGATTCATACGTCAGATGGTATTCACTGGCAGAAGCCTTTGATGGAATAGTGATACGGGCAGATATACCATTGCCATGACGGCTCAATGCTACTACGGTCCTGCCACCTGATTTCTTGAACATCATCTTAATGATCTTCTCCAGGTTGTCAAATGTTACGTCACCCTTTAAGTCCATGGCAGCCTCATAGAGCTTGTTGTATTCTTCAACTTCGTATGATGACTCGCACTCTGTGTAGACCATTAAACGGAGATTATTGTATGAATACCTGTATATGAATCCATCAAAAGCATTCTTGAACACGGTGCTGCAGAGCAGATTGCCTTTGTATAGCCTGTAGAGAGTGCCTTCGTCTGTGCCACTTATGGTGCAGTATCGGTATTCATTCAGATTATATTTATTGATGATGTCAACAACTTTACCCTGTAGGGCAGTCAACCAGTCGGAAGTCGTTCCCTTGAGTGGAAACTCAACGAAGAGCATTTGGCCAATCTGCCGGGTTCTGTCGGCATCGATATCGGCAGGACCTGCCGCATCTGTCAATGATCCTTCATCCTTCAATTCTTGGATTATGTCAGCTAATTCTTTCGTGATGGCAATTTCTTCTTCATAATCATTTATGGGGAAAGGAATAGGAACAGACATTGATATGAGCACCTTGTTCGTTGGATTGAAAGATCCTCCTTTCTCGTATATGTGGTAAATGAATCTGAAATTTCCTACATCAATTGCTGTTACATGATTGGAGATCAGTCTGCGGTCATAAGGAAGACTGTCCATAAGTTTGATGTATTTGTGGAGACTTCTGCCGCATACAATCCCCATCACTATGAGGATTGCATAGAGTGCAGTCATTCCCAAAGGGGTGTATTCGTGGTTTACTACCGCCTCTTTTACTCCAACTGCCACCATAAGCGCAAGGCATAGAACCGTGACTACTTTTCCGATGGCTGCTTTTTTCCTGGATTTGGAGCGTTCCCCTTTGGATAGTGCCGGACGCATATTGGAGTGTGTTGATTCGTGATTTATGATGTAAATATAGCGAATTTCCGGTAAATGATGTCTGCCTCCGGATTGTTTTGCCTTTCTGCTGGAATTAATGCTGAACGATTGCCTCACATAAGAAGAGCCTGGCAGAAATGTCATGACAAAAAAGCCACCTCCAACCGGAGATGGCTTCTTTTGGAAAGTTGCTGCATGACGCCTACTCGAGTGTGTAGGGCTTGCGGTATTCGTAGTGGAGGAATTTCTCCGCCTCGGGATCGTTTACGAACTTCTGCACGATAGGGTTCCACTTGATGGGACGGCCCAGGTCCATTGCGATATTTGCAAGGTTGCAGACTGTGCATGATGAATGTCCGACCTCCACGGGAACAGAAGGGTCGCGGCGTGTCTTGATGGCCTTGATGAACGACTCGTAGTGAGGCACGTTGGTTTCGTACATCGCCTTCTGGTCTACAGCAGTGGGCATGAATTCGGGACCTGATGCGAGGAACTCACCGCGCTGAACCTGAACCCAGCCGTTTTCGCCATATACCTTGACACCCCATTTGTCGCCGTCGAAAGGCTGGTTCACAACCTTGATTCCGTTGTCGTAGTTGAAGGTGAGAAGCTCTGTGGGGCTTGCATTTGCAGGAATGATCTCATCGGGGCCGAGAAGGTCCTTGCCGATGCACCACTGAGCGATGTCGTACATGTGGGCACCCCAGTCGGTGGTGTATCCGCCGCCAAGGCTCTTGTACCAGCGCCATGCACCCCAGCACTCGTCAGCATCGTTGTAGAGCAGCGGGTTGAGAGTGTGGTGGTACGGCCAGTCGGCAGCGAGAGGGCCGAGCCATTTGTCCCAGTCAAGACCTGCGGGAACCTGCTCTGCAGGGAGATTGTAGGGGGTGGGGGCACCGCCGCAGTTCACCTTTACATAGCTTATCTTGCCAAGGCGTCCTTCGCGGCACACGTTTGCTGCATGTACGAACTCGTTCATAGAACGCTGCATGCTGCCCACCTGGAGCATACGTGCATTGTCACGGACAGCCTCGATCAGGCGCTGACCTTCGTAGATGGTGAAGGTGAGAGGCTTCTCGAGATATACATCCTTCTTTGCCTTGCAGGCTGCAATAGCTATGCGTGCATGCTGATGGTCGGGAGTGGCGATAACCACTGCGTCGATGTCTTCGCGTGCGAGAAGGTCCTCGAAGTCGACATACATCGTGACTTTGTTCTTGATGCCCTTCTCTGCGTAATAATTGTTTACCTGGCGCTCGAAACGTTCGCGCTTGATGTCATAAACATCGCAGCCTGCCACGATGCGTACATCGGGGATGGTGATGAAACCGTTCTTGAGGTTGATGGCCTGCTGTCCGAGGCCTATGAAACCGATGTTTACAAATTCATTCTTTGCTGTTTTCTTGCTGCGTCCGGGTGCTGCGGCCTCTGCTCTGTTGAATGCAGCGGGCATGAAGAGCGCGCTTGCACCGAGAGCTGAGAAACGGATAAATTCCTTGCGGTCCATTGTGATATTGAGTTTATTGGTTTTTTGGATGAAAAAGGATTATGCGAATGTAAGGAAAAATTGGTAAATTCGCAACCAAATCGGTGCGACTATGAGCAAACGGACAGACACGATAACATTGCGCGGTATGTCATTCTACGCATACCATGGCTGCCTTGAAAGCGAAAGGGTGACAGGGACACGCTATTCGGT
The DNA here is from genome assembly GCA_018064305.1 of Candidatus Equibacterium intestinale. Lineage (GTDB taxonomy): Bacteria > Bacteroidota > Bacteroidia > Bacteroidales > UBA932 > Equibacterium > Equibacterium intestinale. Next base: position 9,555 of record JAGHVP010000246.1, read on the forward strand.
GGACCTGGAGTGCAGCATCCCCCTGGAGAAGGCCGGAAAGTCTGACAACCTCAAGGATACTGTGGACTATTCGCTCCTCTACAATATCGTGGCTGCCGAGATGGCCACCCCATCCAACCTTCTGGAGCATGTGGCTGCAAAGATCCTCAAGCAGGTGAAGTATTACGCACCGAAAGTGAAAAGCGCCACCGTCACCGTCACCAAGTTCAACCCTCCTTTCGAGTATGCGCAGAACGCGTTGGATGCAGAAGGTACATCTGCCAGCGTTACAATGAGTTATTAGCATGAAGACAGTCGCCCTGGATACTCTGGGCTGCAAGCTCAGTTTTGCAGAAACCTCTACTTTCGCACGCAGGTTCCGCGAAGGGGGCTATCTCCAGGTGCCCGGCTCGGAAAAGGCCGACATATATGTGGTGAACACCTGCGCGGTAACTGAGCATGCCGCCAAGAAGGGGCGCAACTTAATCCGCAAGCTGCACCGCCTGAATCCCGATGCGCGCATAGTGGTTACTGGCTGCTACGCACAGCTCAACCCCGGAGCAGTGGCGGAGCTGGAAGGCGTATGGGCCGTGGTAGGCTCGCAGTACAAGCCTCAGCTGTATGAGATAGCCACTGCCGCAGAGCCGCTTGACGGGCGCAGGATCTTTGTGGAACCGATTGCGGCAAGCACCAGTTATTTTCCGGCATATTCATCGGCCGACCGCACCCGCTCTTTCCTGAAGGTGCAGGACGGCTGTGACTATCATTGCGCTTACTGCACGGTGCCCCTGGCGCGTGGCGACAGCCGCAACCCTTCTATTGAAACAGTTGTGGCGCAGGCACGTGAAATAGCTGCCGAAGGGGTGAAGGAGGTTGTGATAACAGGTGTCAACACTGGTGATTTCGGCAAGAGCACCGGCGAAAGTTTCTTCGACCTGCTGAAAGCCCTCAATGATGTCGAAGGGATAGAGCGCTACAGGATATCATCTATCGAGCCGAACCTTCTTACAAATGAGATAATAGACTGGATATCAGCTGGTACCAAGTTTGTGCCGCACTTCCATATACCTCTGCAGTCGGGCTGCGACAGAATCCTGCAGCAGATGGGGCGCCGCTACACCACCGCCTTCTTTGCAGAGAAGATAGCGTATATCCGCAGCCGGATGGACCATGTCTTTCTGGGAATAGATGTGATTGTGGGCTTCCCGGGAGAGACGGATGAGGATTTCCAGGCAACGTACAGCTTCCTGGAGCGGCTGAATCCTGCCTTCATACATATCTTCCCGTATTCCCGCAGGGCTGATACACCTGCCGCAGTGATGAAGGGGCAGGTGCAGGAGTGCGTCAAGACAAAGAGGGTGGAGGCTCTGGAAGAGCTCTGCCGCCGCTGCCACAGCGCATTCTACGAGGCGAACCGCGGGCGGCGCGGAACAGTGCTTTTCGAAAGCACCGACCGCAACGGGATGATGTCGGGTTATACAAGCAACTACATAAGAGTGGAACGGCCTTACGACGAGACTCAGGCGGGCCGTCTGGTGGAGGTTGAGATATAATGGCAAACAAGGTGACTTTTTTCGGCACCGGCACTTCGTCGGGCGTTCCGATGCTGGGTTGCAGCTGCCCGGTGTGCCAGTCGCAGGACAGGCGTGACACAAGGCTGCGCGCTTCGATATATGTGGAGTATGAAGGGCTGAAGCTGGTGGTGGACGCCGGGCCGGACTTCAGATATCAGATGCTGCGCGGGCATGTGCAGCACATAGATGCCATCCTGCTTACCCACAACCACAAGGACCACACCGGCGGGCTTGACGACATCCGTTCTTTCAACTATTTCGAGAACAGGGCGTTCCCTATATATTGCGAGCCGTATGTGCTGGAATCCTTGAAGAAGGAATACAGCTATGCCTTTTCGGAATACCGCTATCCAGGCGCACCGGAGTACGACATCCATCTGATCGACGAAAAACCGTTCACCATCAACGGCGTGGAGATTGTCCCGGTCCGCGCCCTGCACTACAGGCTGCCCGTGCTGGGCTACCGCTTCGGCAGGTTCGCATATCTTACCGACGGCAGCCATATCGAGCCTTCCGAGATAGAGAAGCTGAAGGGGGTGGACTATTTCGTGATAAATGCAATCCGTGTGTCTAGTCATATTTCTCATTTCTCTCTGCCCGAGGCTCTTGAGGTTGCGGCGCAAGTGGGTGCAAAACAGACTTTTATCACCCATATCTCGCATCAGCTGCCGTGTCATGAAGAGCTTTGCGGAATGCTCCCCGAAGGAGTTTCTCCCGCTTTTGACGGTCTGACTATTGATTTTTAGTGATTATTTGGTTAATTTTGTAGATACTTTATTTAAAAATCTATAAATCAACCAAATATCATTACCATGGCATTTAACTCCATCAGTATCGACCTGGGTGCTACCAGCGGACGTGTGGTTCTGGCAACCCTTGACAAAGGAAAACTTGACCTTCAGGAAATACATCGTTTCTCCAACGGTTTCTCGACCATTGCGGGACGTACATACTGCAATCTCTATTCTCTTTACGACGAGATAGTGAAGGGACTCAAGAAAGTGGGTGCGATGGGGCTTGACATAGCTTCGATAGGTATCGACACATGGGGAGTGGACTTCGTGTGCGTGGGCAGGGACGGACATATCCTTTCGCAGCCCCGTGCATACCGCGACCACTACACCGACGGCATGATGGAGGAATACTTCAAGATTGTCCCGAAGGATGAAGTGTACCGCCGCACAGGTATCCAGTTCATGAACTTCAACTCGCTGTTCCAGCTCTTCACACTCAAGCGTGAGGGCAACTCGTCTATGGAGGCTGCCGACAAGGTGCTCTTCCTGCCCGATGCTCTCTCATATCTGCTCTGCGGCAAGATGGTGTGCGAATACACAATCCTTTCGACATCGCAGTTCCTCAATCCCTGGGAGAAGAAGATAGATGCAGACCTCCTCAAGGCTGCAGGTATCCCTGAAAGCCTGTTCCCCGAGATTGTGATGCCCGGGCATGTGATAGCACCCCTTACAGACTATCTCGCAAAGGAGACCGGTCTGGGCAAGGTGAACGTGGTTGCTGTGGCAGGTCATGACACAGGCAGCGCAGTGGCTGCAGCTCCTGCTTCTACAAAGAACTTTGCATATCTTTCTTCAGGTACATGGTCACTCATCGGTATCGAGGCATACGAACCCATCATCGGTGAAGAGTCATTCAAGGAAAACTATACCAATGAAGGCGGTATCGACGGTACCATCCGCTTCCTCAAGAATGTGACAGGCATGTGGCTGCTCGAGCAGTGCCGCGTACTCTGGAAGGAAGAGGGCAAAGACTACAGCTACCCCGAGATTGTGGCAATGATGGGCAAGGCAGAGCCGTTCGTGTCGTTCGTCGATCCGGATGACCCTGTATTCGCTGCGCCCGACAACATGATAGAGGCAATCAAGGACTATTGCAAGTCACACGGCGAGCCCGTCCCCGCAGACGACTGCGCAATGGTGCGCTGTATCTTCGAGAGTCTCGCACTCAAATACCGCCACGTGATAGACATCAGCAACGCCAAGTTTGCGAAAGAGCCCGTCGAGGTGCTGCATATCATAGGCGGTGGCAGCAAGAACGCCCAGCTCAACCAGATGACTGCAAACAGCACCAAGC
>JAGHVP010000276.1 GCA_018064305.1 Candidatus Equibacterium intestinale
AGCTTCGCAACGCGGAACTCATCTGCGGCGGGTCCTCCCATTCAAACGCCATGGTTGGCGATATGCTCCGGCTCATTCTGCCAGTCGCTCCTTTGTGCGGCTGCGGTAAAAGTGGCGTGTTACGTATCTGATTGAATATCAGCCAAATAGTATGTAACCTATGTTAACAATCAGGCATGGGCTATGATTTATCAGGTTGATTATCAGTGCATTACATAACACGTCGCGATTGCTGGCGGCTGGCGTATTTTATCACGACCCTTGGAGCTTCGCAACGCGGAACTCATCTGCGGCGGTGCCTCCCGATTAAACTTCACGGGTCGCGAGGGGACGTCTTTTTCATCTGAAACAAGCAATAATCTCTAATTATTGCTTGCTAAGTTACGAAAATCGCCGAAGATATACAAACCGGCAAGTCGTGTGAGCGCGCGCTGGCATTTCTGCCGTTTTTGCTGCAATTTTGCGACGGTTGGTTCATATTTTCTCTTCGTGACATTCATCTAAGCACGGCAATATAGGCTGTAGCGCATCTGGAGCACATCGTCATGCTTAGGTGCAGCGGATAAGGCCTCATCTAAGCACGGCAATCGCTGCTACAGGTTTTGTGGACCGCATCAGCGTGCTTAGATGAATGTCATGAAGCTGCTCGGGAGTGCGTTACCCTCAAATCGCCACAATTTCATACTACCGCACTTGCGCGCTGGCGGGCGCAGTTCAGCAGCAAATCTGCCGCACTTGTGATGACGTTTCTATCACGGTTCAGGTACCGGCCGAGAAAACCACATTATTTCGGCCATTGATGCTGATTCGGCCGAGAAAACCACATTATTTCGGCCGAAAGCTCCAGTATGACACATATTTCCGAAAAATCATCATTATTTCGGCCATTGATGCTGATTCGACCGAGAGAACCCGATATTATCGGCTGCGGAGGCTTTCCACAGGGTTCTGACGGGAAGCGGAAACTGCCGGGGCGAGGCCCGAGGCCAGACCTAAGCCCAGAGCCAGCGCAATCGCCCACACCACATACCGGACATCCATCCCCACCTCGACAGCGCCGGAAGGGATACAGGCAACCAGCAGGGCCGACAAGGCCAGCCCCACGGCCGCGCCGGCCGCAGAGAGCATAAGCGCCTCCACCATAAACTCCGCCACAATCACCCTGCGCCGCGCTCCGAGCGCTTTCTTGAGCCCTATCTGAGGAGTGCGCTCCTTCACCGACACAAACATTATGTTCATGATTCCGAACCCGCCCACAAGCAGGGAGAAAAGAGCTATCACCATACCCGCCAGATTTATCTTTTCCACAAGGTCCAGCACCTGTGCGGCCATCGACTCCATAGTATTCAGGGCGAAATTGTCGTCCTGACCGGGCACAAGCCGCCGGCACGAACGAAGCAGCAGACGCATCCTTTCAGCCAGCAGACCACGGTCGGCAACACCGCCGCCACGCGCCGCTATCATGGTCTCCATATCATCCTCCGATACCAGCCTTCGTGCTGTGCCGTAGGGCATTACAAGCGCATAGTCACTCTTGTAAAGGCTTATCACCTTCTTCCCCTCCAAGGCCAGCACACCCACAATCCGCAGATTCCTTTGAACCGGCACGCCATCTTCACCGGTTACCGACACCCGCAGCGTACGGCCGCACGGGTCGTCATCGGGGAAAAGCCCGGAAGCCACCTTCGCACCGATTATCACCTTGTCATCGGCCCCCTCGGCCTCAGCCGCCGAGAACTGCCTCCCCTTCTCAACCCCGGAATACAGCATCATGGGCCATTCACCGCCCACCGCCAGAAGGTCACAGTCACGCAGCAGCCTTCCGTCGGCCACGGCATCGGCAGCCGCCTTCCCAGCAAATGCCAGAGTGCCGCCTGGCAGCCCCAGACGCTCCTTCAAGAAAGAATAGTCTGAAAAAGACGGCTGCGGCCGCGCCGCAAACCTGCTCCAGTCACCGTCGTCGGAATCCGACGGGAAACGGTCCACCATCACCATGTCACCCCCGAAATGGTCGAAACCGGCGCTTACGGCCCGCTTGAAGCCGTCCACTAGGGCAAAAGCCGTAACCACAATAAAAATACCGATGCTTACACCGGCCAGCGACAAGACATTGCGCAGGCCGTCACCCTTCTCAAATCCCAGAATCTCCATCTGTCTTTCCCTCCAGTTTGTTTTTGATCTTTCTGATAATGTCAAATGCGTTAAGGGGAGAAAGGGAGTTTATATCTATCTTTTCAATGATTTTCTTGATATCGAGCAGCAGAGGGTCGTCAAGCTGGAAGAATGAAAGTTGCATAGGGGCATGCGCCTCAGTTGACACCACTTCCGCAGCCGGCTTTGCCGCAGATTCGAACTTCTGTGCCACCACCTGCTTGGGCTTAGGTGCATTCTCAAGGGTGCGCAGCTTCTTCTGTGCCTTGTCAATGACCTCGGCGGGCATTCCGGCCATACGGGCCACATGGATACCGAAGCTGCTGGCCACGCCTCCTTCGGCAAGCTTGCGCAGGAATATGACGCGGCCGTCCACCTCCTTGGTGGAGATATGGAAGTTGTGTACCCGCTCCAGGCGGTTCTGCATCTCGTTCAGCTCGTGATAGTGTGTGGCGAAAAGCGTCTTGGGAGCCTCTTTGCAGCCGTGCAGGTATTCCACAATCGCCCAGGCGATGGACATGCCATCGTAGGTGCTTGTACCGCGGCCGATCTCGTCGAACAGCAGCAGCGAGCGCTGCGACAGGTTGTTGAGGATGGTGGCGCTTTCGCTCATCTCCACCATGAAGGTCGATTCACCGCGCGAGATGTTGTCTGAAGCGCCCACACGGGTGAAGAGCTTGTCGATATATCCGATATGCGCGCTTTCGGCAGGCACGAAAGAGCCCACCTGCGCCATCAGGGCAATAAGCGCGGTCTGTCTCAGAAGGGCCGACTTACCTGCCATGTTGGGGCCAGTAAGCACAATTATCTGCTGCGATGCGTTGTCCAGGAAGACATCGTTGGCAATATACTGTTCGCCGTCGGCCATGAACGCCTCTATCACGGGATGGCGCCCCTGCTTGATGTCTATCTGGAGGCTGTCGTCCACCACGGGGCGGCAGTATCCACGCTGACGGGCCGTAAAGGCGAACGATGCGATGCAGTCGAGCCGGCTCACAGCTGCGGCATTGCTCTGCATGTCGTCGAGGTGCTCCTGAAGCAGCAGCACCATATCTGAATAAATGGCGGCCTCTATCGAAACTATCTGCTCCTGTGCCACCAGTATCTTCTCTTCGTATTCCTTGAGCTCCGGGGTGATATATCTTTCGGCGCCCACCAGGGTCTGCTTGCGGATCCACTCGGGAGGCACAAGCTCCTTGTAGGTGTTGCGCACCTCTAGATAGTATCCGAAGACATTGTTGTAGCTTATCTTGAGGCTGGCGATGCCTGTGGCGTCGCGTTCCCGCTGCTGGATGTCCAGCAGGATCTGCTTGCTGTTTTCAAGGATGTTGCGGTAGTCGTCAAGCTGGGCGTTGATGCCGGAGCGGATGACGTTTCCCTTGCCCACCTGCACTGCCGTGTCGGGAAGGATGGTGTCTTCTATCCGCTGTGCCACGTCACTGAGGGGATTGAGACCGTCTATTATGGCGCTGATCTCGGGCTTGCCCTTTCCGCTTTCGATGATGCCTGCTATGCGGCGCAGTCCGCGGCCCAGCTGCAGCATCTCGCGCGGCAGGATCCTGCCGGCTGCGGCACGGGCTATGATGCGCTCCATATCACCCACCTCGCCGATATCCGTGCGGATGGATTCAAGAGTTTCCTCGTCGTCGTAGAGGCTCTGCACGGCTGCGTGACGGGCAGCAATCTTCTCTGTATCCACAAGAGGCATCGAGATCCACCCGCGCATCCTGCGGGAACCCATCGGAGAAGTGCAGCAGTCCATTATGTCTATCAGGGCCACACCGTCCACCGCAGCCATGGGGCGCATTATCTCAAGGCTGCGCATCGTGAAGCGGTCTATCCACATATAGTCGCAGCTGTCTATGCGGCGGAGCGAGCAGACATGTGAGATATCCTTATGCTCTGTGATATCCAGATAAGAGAGGATGGCACCGGCAGCAGTGATGGCAAGAGGCATGTTCTCCACACCGAAACCCTTGAGATTGTCGGTGCCCATCTGGGCGGTGAGCTTCTTGTATGCAGTATGGTACACAAACGCCCACTGGTCCATCGGGGAGATATAGATGCGGTCGGCAAAACGCTTGCGGAACCCCTCTTCAAAGCCTCTCTGCAGCAGAATCTCCTTCGGAGCATAGTCGTTAAGCAGCACATCCACAAAATCCAGCCCCCCTTCGGCCACTTCGAAAGTACCGGTGGAGATGTCGAGGAAAGCCACACCGGCACGGTCTTTTTCAAAGAATGCCGCGCACAGCCAGTTGTGCTCGGTGGCCTTGAGCAGCGCATCGTTGTAGTTGACACCGGGAGTGACCAGCTCTGTCACGCCCCTTTTCACCAGTTTCTTGGTCATCTTGGGGTCTTCCAGCTGGTCGCACACCGCCACCTTGTAGCCTGCCGCCACAAGTTTGGGAAGATATGTATCTACAGCATGGTGGGGCACACCTGCCAGATGGGTGAACTGGTTGTTGCCGCAGGCCTTGCGTGTAAGCACCAGACCCAGCACCTTGCTCACCACCAGGGCGTCGTCGGCAAAAGTCTCATAGAAGTCACCCACCCTGTAGAACAGGATGCACTCCGGGTACCGCGATTTGATCTCGTAGTACTGCTGCATCATCGGGGATACTTTCTCTTCTTTTTCTTTTGCCATATTGTGCAAATGTAGCCATTTTTCTTAATTTTTCTACCTTTGTGTCCTGTATGAGAACAGTTATTCAAAGAGTTTCACACGCAGGAGCCGACATCCCAGCCACAGGCTACAGCGCCGCCATAGGCCGCGGCCTGCTGGTGCTCTGTGCATTCGAAGAGGGCGACGGAGCCTCTGACATCGAATGGATGGCAGGCAAGATAGCCCGCCTGCGCATATTCGACGACCAGGACGGCGTGATGAACCTTTCTGTCACCGACACCGGCGGAGAGATAATGGTGATAAGCCAGTTCACCCTCTATGCCAAGACAGCGCGCGGCAACCGCCCTTCATATATCCGTGCCGCGAAGCCCGACACCGCCATACCCCTCTACGAGCAGTTCTGCACCGCAGTAAGCAATGCCGCAGGCCGCCCCGTGGCCACAGGAGTATTCGGGGCAGACATGAAGGTGTCTCTTCTGAATGACGGCCCCGTCACCATAATAATCGATTCAAAACAGGGAGACATATAGCATGCAGAAAGTAAGAGCCAAAAAGAACCTCGGGCAGCATTTCCTTATCAATGAAGAGATTGCACGCCGTATAGCCTATGCCTTGCAGGCAGAGGGTCAGGAAGGGCCGCTCAACACCGTCGAGGTGGGCTGCGGAATGGGTGTCCTCACAAAATATCTCCTTGAAAGGGACGATGTCTTCCTGAAAGGAATCGAGATTGATACTGAATCGATAGAATACCTGCGCGAAAACCTCTCGAAGATCACCCCCAACCTCTACGAGGCCGATTTCCTGAAGATGGACCTGCGCAAGATGTTCCCCGCAGGAGACATCGCCATTATCGGCAACTTCCCCTACAACATCTCGTCACAGATATTCTTCAAGGTGCTGGACTGCAAGGAATATGTGCCTCAGGTGGTGGGAATGGTGCAGAAAGAGGTGGCAGAGCGCATCGCCTCCCCCGCCGGCAACAAGAGCTACGGAATCCTCTCCGTGCTGCTGCAGGCATGGTATGACATAGAATACCTCTTCACCGTGGGAGAACACGAGTTCTGCCCCTCTCCGAAAGTTAAATCGGCGGTGATACGGCTGCGCCGCAACGGGCGTACATCACTCGGATGTGACGAAGTCCTTTTCAAGCAGGTGGTGAAGACCTCGTTCAACCAGCGCCGCAAGACACTGCGCAACTCACTGCGCCCCATCACCGAATCAGTTCCCGAAGAGTTCGCCGGCCTCCGTCCCGAACAGCTCGGCGTGGAAGAATTCATCCGCCTCACCCAGACCCTGGGGAAATAACAGCTTGTTCCGGCTGCGTGGCAGGGTTTCCAGGCGCCTCACCCAGACCCTGGGGAAGCAATAGCTGGCGCCGACCGCATGGCAGGGTTTCCAGACCGGAGTTCTAGCCACAGTCACGGGGCCAGATCCGGCACTCCACCCCACCGAGACTTCCCCACAGAACTCACCCCTCCTTGACAAATTCGATGTATTAGTGCATCTTTGCTGAAATAATAATCATAAATCCAATGAAGACTGCCGACAAGAAAGTCATTGATATTTCCCAATGGAATAGAAAAGAGCACTATGCGTTCTTCGGGAATATGCCCGACCCGTTTTTCGGACTTACGGCGAAAGTTGATTTCACCGATTGCTACATGAAGGCGAAAGCAGATGGAAAATCGTTTTTTCTGTATTCGCTGCACGGTATTCTCAAAGTACTCAACTCAATTCCTGAATTCCGATACAGAATAGAAGACGGCAATGTGGTTCAATACGACTACATCGGTGCCAGCCCGACCATCGCACGGGAAGACGGGTCATTCGGATTTGCATATTTCAACTGGGATGAAGACCTGGACAGGTTCGTGGATGCCGCAACGGCCGAGATAGCACGTGTGAAGGAAGGTTCGGGGCTGAGCATCAACGAAAACGAAGGCCGTAACGACATCATATATTTCACATCTGTTCCCTGGGTTGATTTTTCAGGTATCAAGCATGCCGGAGGGCATCGTCCAGGAGACAGTATTCCAGAAGTCGCAATCGGGAAATTGCACGAAGAAAACGGCAGAATGGTAATGAGCGTCTCGATAGAGGTCAACCATGGCCTTGCAGACGGCAGACATATCGGATTGTTTATCGACACACTTCCAACCGTATTCCAGTCCACCCACCAACACTGATGTGCCACCACTGTATGCAGGGAAAAGCTTTCTGTGTACTATAACCGCGGACATTTCCCCCGGGTTTCATTTCGTAGTGGTATCATTCAGCTCCGAAACCACTCCGTAGCAGGGGGACTGTTCACGTTTTGCCGTGTTTTCGTGAACACTCCCCGGCTTCCAACTCCGAAACCACTCCGTAGCAGGGGGACCGTTCACACTTTCCCGCATTTCCGTGAACACTCCCCGGCTTCCAACTCCGGAACCACTCCGTAGCAGGGGGACCGTTCACGTTTTACCTCGTTTTCGTGAACACTCCCCGGCATCAGACCAAGACACCAGTCACAAGCAGCGGGACAGAACACACATTCCATCAAATAAGACAACACTCC
>JAGHVP010000273.1 GCA_018064305.1 Candidatus Equibacterium intestinale
CGGGGAACCTTACTGCGTGAGCTGTGAAGGCGTTAAGCTCGACCACAAAGCAGTAATCGCACGCAAGAGAGCCGTTACAGCAAATCTTGTTGCAGGCGTCAAGGCAGGGCTCAAGGCTTCCAAAGTCAAAACAGTTGAAGCCGAAGGTCTCGTAAAAGGCAGAGACGATCAGGGAATCATCATTGAAGCGGCAGGCGAAACCTACCACACAAAGAACCTGATAGTCGCAACCGGTTCACACCCGATTGTACCCGGAATTGACGGTCTTGCAGATTCCATAAAAGAAGGATTCGTGCTTACAAGCACAGAACTTCTCGAGCTTGAAGAAGTACCTGAAACAATGGTCGTTGTCGGCGGCGGTGTTATCGGTCTTGAAATGGCGACATACTTTGCAATGGCAGGCACCAGGATTGAAATCGTTGAAGCGGCGGCAAAGGTCGCAGGTGATCTCGATCCTGAAGCAACAGCGGTTATTCAGAAGGCCTGCGAAGATCTCGGAATGAATTTCCGTCTCAACACAAAGGCGGTTTCCTTTGCAAAAGGAAAGGTTACTGTTGAAGCAGCAGGCAATAAAGAAGAAATCAAATGCGACAAGGTTCTCCTCTGCATCGGCAGAGCACCTAATTCAGAAGGCTTCGGGCTTGTGGAAAATCTCCATGTAGCCACCGAAAGAGGAGCAATAAAAGTCGACGAGTATTGCCAGAGCAGCATCCCCGGAGTATACGCAATAGGCGACTGCAACGGCACAGGAATGCTTGCACATGTTGCATACAGACAGGGCGAAGTTGCCGTTGAGCACATCACAGGCAAGAAAAACGATCCTATGCGCTGGGCAAATGTTCCGAGCCTTGTTCACACTGAGCCGGAAGCCGCGTTCGTCGGCGAAACCGTTGAATCTGCAAAGGCAAAGGGAATCGACGCTGTTGGCGTTAAGCTCACAATGAACTATTCCGGTCTCTATCTTGCAGAGAATGAGAACGGCCAGGGAATCATCAAGGCTGTATTTGATAAGAAAAAGAAGACAATGATCGGCTGCACACTTGTTGGCGGTCCCGCATCTGAACTTATTACAATCTGCTCAATGATGATAGACAACGAGCTCACAGTCGACAGAATGAAATCCTATGTCTACCCGCACCCGACATACGCAGAAATCATAAAAGAAGCAATATTCGCTGCAAAGCTTTAAGGAGAATAAATATGTCTAAAGAACAATTTTACAGACCTGAAGAATTATTCGGCGAAACCGACATTAAATTTGCAGATATTCCCGTATTTGCATACAAAAAGACCGTCAAGGAAGAGTTCGATGCAGGAAAGTTCACCAAAGACGAACTGCTGACAATCTGGCGCGACATGTGGTACATCCGCTCCTTCGAGAATATGCTTCTCGAGGTCCGTACCAAGAAAGTATTCAGGGGCATTGAGTATATGTATACCGGCCCGGCTCACCTTTACATCGGTGAAGAAGCCGCTCCTGTTGGTGAAGCATTCCGCCTCCAACCCAACGACTTCGTTTTCGGTTCCCACAGAAGCCATGGCGAAGTAATCGCCAAGAGCCTTTCCGCTATTGAAAAGCTTTCTGACGAAGAACTCATGAAACGCATGGAATCTATGCTCGACGGCAAGATTCTCGAAGTTGTCAAGGCACATTTTGATGAAAAAGACGTAAAGAAGCTGGCAGTCAAGTTCCTGTTCTATGGTCTTACTGCAGAGCTGTTTGGCCGTGAGACCGGTTTCGCAAAGGGTCTCGGCAACTCTATGCACTTATTCGTTCTGCCCTTCGGCGTATACCCCAACAACGCTATTGTTGGAGGTTCCGCTCCTATTTCCGCCGGTGGCGCACTTTATAAGAAAATCAACAAGCAGGATGGCGTTGTTGTCTGCAATATCGGTGACGGCTCCATCGGCTGCGGTCCTGTATACGAAGCAATGAACTTCGCATCTATGGATCAGTTCAAGACCTTGTGGGAAGACGAGTTCAAGGGCGGTCTGCCACTTATCTTCAACATTATGGACAACGGCTACGGCATGGGCGGCCGCACCAACGGCGAGACCATGGCTTACCACAATGTTGCCCGTCTCGGCGCCGGAGTCAATACCGACAATATGCACGCTGAGCGTGTTAACGGCCTTAATCCTCTCGCTGTCATCGATGCTTATGACCGCAAGCTGCCTCTCGTAAAGAACGGCCAGGGCCCTGTCCTGCTCGATGTTCTCACTTACCGCTACACCGGTCACTCTCCTTCAGACCAGAACGCATACCGCTCAAGAGAAGAAATCGACGCATGGCGTGAGTATGACTCCACCGTTGTGTTCCGCCGTGAACTCGTCGAAGCCGGCATTGCCACTGAAGAAGAATTCATCGCTCTCGAAAACGAAGTTGCTGACAACATCTTCGAAACATTCAAGCTTGCTATTGATGAGACTGTTTCTCCCCGCATGAACTTCGAGAAAGAGCCCGATGCTATTTCCAAATATATGTTCTCCAACCAGAGAATCGTAAAAATGGACGAGCGTGAGCCCGACGTTTTCGGTCCCAAGGAAGAGAACCCGCGTTGGCAGAAGATTCAGAAGAAAGCACACTATGCTTTCAAAGAAGACGGCAAGCCCGTTCCGGCCGCCAGCGTTTATGCTTACAGAGATGCGCTCTTTGAGGCTATTCTCGATAAATTCTATGAAGATCCCACCCTCGCAACCTGGGGC
>JAGHVP010000171.1 GCA_018064305.1 Candidatus Equibacterium intestinale
GAGGAAGTCACGAAAGACGGAGAATATGTCCACTACAGGCGCGAGATAGGCACCGACCCCCAGACAGGCAAGCCTGTATCGGCGCGTATGGCAAGATACGGTGCAGTGGTGCAGATCGGCACCGACGATGACCCCGACAAGAAGATCACAGGCATCGCCAAGGGCCTCCAGATAGAGACCATCACCCTGGCCGAGGCCCTGTCACAGTTCACCCTCCCCCGTACGGTCGGTTCATTCGAAGAGAAAGAGATTGTGGCTGCCATAGGCAAATTCGGCCCGTACATCCGTCACGACGGCAAGTTCTATTCACTCGGCAGGAGGTTGTCGCCGTACACCGTCACTGAAGAAGAGGCCGTTGCGCTCATCGAAGAGAAGAGGAAACAGGAGAGCAACGCAGTGATAGCCGCCTTCCCCGAGCACGACATCCAGGTGCTCAACGGCAGATACGGCCCCTACATCAAACAGGGAAAGAAAAACTACAAGATTCCCAAAGGCACAAAGCCCGAATCACTCACCGAGGCTGCATGCCTTGACATCATCAGCAAATCATAACAACAATTCATCATATGGCAAATATCATAGAAGAACATCAGATTGATGCAACCGACCAGAAGATACTTTCATTCCTGGTCAAGAACGCCCGCATGTCGTATCTGGAGATATCACGCGAGTGCGGCATCTCAGGTGCTGCTATCCATCAGAGGGTAAAGAAGATGGAGAGCCTCGGCATCATCACCGGCAGCAGGCTGCTTGTGAAACCTCAGGCCCTCGGACTCAATGTATGCGCATACATCGGAGTATCTCTCTCGAGCACGAAGGAATATGACCACGTGGTGGAAGAGCTCAAGAAGCTCCCCGAGATTGTGGAGTGCCATTTCATCACAGGTATCCATGCGCTCATGCTGAAGCTCTATTGCTTTGACAACGAGCACCTTATGAAGGTCTTGATAAATACTATCCAGAACATCGAGGGTATCGAGAAGACAGAGACATGGATCTCTCTCAACCAGGCGTTCGAGCGTCAGGTATGGGTCAAGGGATATGACTATGTCGACAAGGGCAAGGACAAGTCCTCACGTAAGAAATCAACCAAGTAATGTCTGAGCTATCCTGAAATCTTCAGGGGTAGTGATCTTGATATTGTATTTAAGCCCTTCGACCAGCGAGACATTGAACCCTGCCGCCTCAACCACTGAGGCGTCGTCGGTGAATTTCTCGGTGTAAGGCAGACGATAAGACGCCTTGAGTATTTCCGAACGGAATACTTGAGGCGTCTGTATTAAACGGACGTTCTCCCTTACAAGGGGATAGCTGTCGGTTTCGCACACTTCACGCACAGACTCGCACGGTGCCACGGCAGGAACGGCGGCTCCGGTGCGTTCTCCCTCCATATACATCATTTCAAGGAATTCCGTTGTCACAAAGGGACGCACTCCGTCGTGGACCGCCACCACAGAGTTGTCGTCGACATACTTGAGGGCATTCGCCACTGAATGGAACCTTGTCATTCCGCCTGAAGGCAGGTAATACTTGTCAAGGAAGAGATTGTTTTCACAATATGCCTTCCAGTACTCCTTCATGTCCGACGCCACCACGATTATCAGCTCGACCTTGAACGGAAGGGAGAGGAATTTCTCGATTGTGTGGCGCAGGATGGGTTTTCCCCCAATCTCCAGGAACTGTTTCGGGGTCTTGCTTTTCAGGCGCGTGCCACTGCCGCCCGCCACAATTATCGCGTATTTTTTGCGTTCCGACATCACTTGCAGAATTTTTGAAATTTCTAATGACAAATGTAAGTTTTTTCCCACAAATTCACTATTTTTGCGATTTAAGAAAACTATTTTTGAAATGGCAGAAAATATAAAGAAAATCGAGTGCGCGCTCATCTCTGTCTTCTACAAGGACGGCATTGACGAAATCGCTGCAGAACTTACCAAGAACGGCACCCGCCTGCTCTCTACCGGCGGAACTTATGACTATCTCGTACAGAAAGGTTTCAAGGTTGAAAAGGTTGAAGACCTCACCACATATCCTTCAATTCTCGGCGGCAGGGTGAAAACCCTCCACCCCAAGGTTTTCGGAGGTATCCTTTCACGCAGGGACAACGCCGGCGACCGTGAGCAGATGGTTCAGTACGAACTTCCCTACATCGACCTCGTCATCGTGGACCTCTATCCCTTCGAGGAGTATGTAGCCAAGGGAGCTTCACATCAGGACATCATCGAGAAGATAGATATCGGAGGTATCTCCCTCATCCGCGCTGCGGCCAAGAACTACAAGGACGTTGTGATCGTACCCTGCAAGGAGTGCTACAGCAAGCTCGTAGAGTGCCTCAAGGCCCACAACGGCGGTACAACCGAAGAAGAGCGCTACAGCTTTGCAAAGCATGCCTTCGCCACCAGCAGCAACTACGACACCCACATTTTCAGCTATCTCAACAGCGACGGTGAAATCCCCGCATTCTCACAGAGCATCCTGGGCAGCCGCAGCCTGCGCTACGGCGAGAACCCTCACCAGAACGCCACATACTTCGGCAGCGAAGACTCCCTTCCCCGCCAGCTTCACGGCAAGGAGATATCATACAACAACATGCTCGACATCGAGGCAGCCATCGAACTCATCAGCGACTTCGACTCAACTGCAGTTGCAGTGATCAAGCACAACAACGCCTGCGGATGCGCAGTGCGCGGCACAGTGCTCGAAGCATGGAAAGATGCACTGGCAGGTGACCCCGTGAGCGCCTTCGGAGGCATCATCGTCACCAACGGCACCATCGACAAGGAAGTTGCAGAAGAAATCAACAAGATATTCTTCGAGGTGATCATCGCTCCCGAATATACTCCCGAAGCACTGGAGATCCTCGAATGCAAGAAGAACCGCATCATCCTCGAGCGCGGCAACGTACAGCCCTCTAAGATGAAGTTCCGCTCGATGCTGGGCGGCGCCCTTATGCAGGAGCGCGACACAGTTGCAGAGACTCCGGCAGACCTTACGGTTGTTACCGAGAAAGCTCCCCAGGAGTCGCAGATTGCAGATCTCCTTTTTGCAAACCGCCTTGTAAAGCACTCTAAATCAAACGCAATCGTACTTGCAAAGAACGGTATGCTGCTTGCCAGCGGTATCGGCCAGACATCACGCGTCGACGCCCTGAAACAGGCAATAGAGAAAGCTCATTCATTCAACTTCGACCTCAACGGCGCAGTGATGGCATCGGATGCATTCTTCCCCTTCCCCGACTGTGTCGAGATCGCGCACAACGCAGGCATCACAGCTGTGATCCATCCGGGTGGAAGTATCCGCGACGCTGAAAGCGTTGACTACTGCAATGCAAACGGAGTTGCAATGGTCACCACAGGCAAGCGCCACTTCAAGCACTAACAGACTCTTGTAAAGTCAATATCATAACACACCACATATGGCATTTTCATTTTTATCACAGGAACTGGCTATCGACCTTGGCACCGCCAACACCGTCATCTACATGAATGACAAGAAGGTCATCGACGAGCCGTCTATCGTTGCCATCAACACCTACACCGACAAGCCCGTGGCAGTCGGAAACGAGGCCAAGCTGATGCACGAGAGAACCAATCCGGGTATCAAGACAATCCGCCCCCTCAAAGACGGTGTAATCGCCGACTTCGATGCAGCAGAGATAATGATACGCGAGCTGATCAAGAAGATCAACTACAAGAAATCCTTCTTCACTCCCAGCCTCAAGATGGTAGTGTGCATCCCCCAGGGAAGTACCGAAGTCGAGAAAAGAGCTGTGCGTGACTCTTCAGAGCACGCAGGCGGACGTGAAATCTATATGATCTTCGAGCCCATGGCCGCAGCCCTGGGTATCGGACTCGACGTCACCGCCCCCAGCGGCAACATGGTCGTTGACATCGGAGGCGGCACAACAGAAGTTGCAGTGATCTCTCTCGGCGGCATCGTGGCTGCACAGAGCATCCGCGTCGCCGGCGATATCTTCACCAACGAGATCCAGACATACATGCGCCAGCAGCACAACATCCGCGTGGGTGAAATCACAGCTGAGCAGATCAAGATCAACATCGGCGCCGCAATCACCGACCTGGACGAGGACATCCCGCCCATGACCATCAAGGGCCCGAACATCATGACTGCCCACCCCATCGAGGCTGAAGTGACTTCGCAGGAGATCGCCCACTGCCTTGACAAACAACTTGCCCGCATCGAGGCAGGTATCCTCGAGGTTCTGGAGCAGACACCTCCCGAGCTGTATGCCGACATCGTTGAGAAGGGTATCTTCCTCACAGGCGGCGGTGCACTGCTCAAAGGCATCGACCAGCGCTTCGCAAAGAAGATCAACATTCCGTTCCACGTCTCAGAAGATCCTCTGCGCGCCGTTGCACGCGGCACATGCGCAGCACTCAAGAATGTGGAGAGCTTCCCGTTCCTGATGAGATAACAGAGTCCGTCTGAAATAAGATGAAGTATCGCGCAAGTTCATACAAACTGTTGATTACAATAGGTGTCTTCGTGGCATTGGAAATCATTTCCATAGTGATGATCACCTCCAACAGTATCTTGCAGCGATACCTCATTATGGACGGAGTGCGCAGCACCCAGGTGTTTTTCTGGAAGAAGAGCGAAAGCATCCGCGACTTCTTCACCCTCCGCGGCGCCAACCAGGCCCTTCAGGAGGAAAACGCAATGCTGAGGGCAAAGCTTTCCCAGGTGGAAAACTATATGGAAGACCACAGGGAGGAGATAGAGACCTATGAAGGTCTTTATGACTTCATTCCTGCCACAATCATCAAGAACACTCCCAACAAGCAGCACAACTACCTGATCCTCAACAGAGGGTCGAAGGATGGCGTGCGCACAGAGATGGGCGTTGTGACGCACAACTCAATCGTGGGCGTGGTAAGCGCGGTGAGCGAAAACTACTGCTATGTGATTTCGTTCATGAACAAGAACCAGAAAGTCAGCGCAATGATTTCCGGCACCGAATATTTCGGACTCCTTTCGTGGGACGGCCACAGCAAGAACGACGCAACCCTTTCAGAGGTCCCGCTCCAGAGCATGGCCGCTGTGGGTGACACCGTAAGCACCAGCGGATATTCAACCATCTTCCCTCCGGACATCCCGGTCGGAACAATTACAGACATCAAAGAGGTCAGCGGTATGTACAAGGACATGAAAGTTGAACTGTTCCAGGAAATCCGCAGCCTCAAATACGTATATCTTGTGCAGAGACACGATCAGGAAGAGATCGACGCTCTCTCAGACTCTCAAAAAGCAGACAAGCAATGACAACAGACATCAAAAGACTGGTGGTATATGTCGTGGTGATACTCATACAGATCATCGCCGGCAACCATATCAACCTGGGTCCGCTGGTCTATATATGCCTGCTGCCCATACTGATTGTCAACCTGCCGCTCGACCAGGAGCCCTATTTCTCAATCCTCATATCATTCGGGCTCGGACTGGCGGTTGACATTCTATCAGACGGAGTGCTCGGCCTGAATGCAGGTGCGGCCGCGCTTACATCCCTGGTTTCAAAACCGCTCTTCTACCCCATCTTCCAGAAGAACAACTACAGCAAGAAATACATTCCTCCTATCAGGGAGAGCGGCATACTGCCACATATCAACTACATGTCGGTGATGCTGCTTGTGTTCTTTGTATTCTACATTGCATTCGACGGTTTCACCAAAACTGCATTCGTCACCTCTGTCCTGCGTCTTGCGGTGAATGTGGCTGTGAATCTTGCCATGATCCTGATCCTCGATTTTTCATTCTTCAACGACAAGAGATAGACGGGCGGAGGTCATGAGATTTTCAATCAACAAACGAGATTCCATTCTGATAGTATTGTTCCTGGTGTTTGCCGTAATGGCAATCAGGCTGTTCAACATCCAGATACTTGACAAGAGCTATCTCGAGACCGCAGAGAACAACGCCCTCAAATACGTCACCATCTATCCTGCCCGCGGACGCATACTCGACCGCTACGGCAAGACCATAGTCGAGAACAAGATCACCTACGACATAATGGTGAGCCCGCGCCAGGTCACACCGTTCGACACCACGGCCATCTGCCGCATCTTCGAGCTGGATCCCGCATTTGTGCGTGACCGCTTTGCCAGCTACCGCGAAAACGACCGCAAGATAGGATTCGGCTCGATGCCGTTCCTCAAGCAGGTAAGCGGCGAGCAGTACAACGCCTTTGCAGAACGCGCATTCATGTTCCCCGGCTTCGAGGCCATAACCAGGACGGCCCGCGTATACCCCATCAACGCCGGAGGAAACCTTATCGGATATGTGTCTGAGGTGAACAAGGCGTATATCGAATCACACCCCGATTACAAGGCCGGAGACTATGCCGGACAGACCGGAATCGAAAGGGCCTACGAATCAAGGCTTGCCGGTAAGAAAGGCTACACAATCTATTACAAGGATGCCAAGGGCCGCCTGCAGGGACGCTATGAAGACGGCGCCAAGGATGTAGAGGCAGTTGCCGGCACCGACATCACCACAACCATCGATGCAGAGCTCCAGGCATTCGGCGAGCAGCTGATGAAGAACAAAGTGGGGTCTGTGGTGGCCATCGAGCCTTCCACCGGTGAAATCCTCACCCTTATCTCCAGCCCCGGTATCGATGTGAACCAGCTGGCCGAGATCAACAAGTATTACAAGGAAATCAGCGAAAACCCGTACAACCCGATGTTCAACCGCACAGTGCAGTCGGCACAGCCTCCCGGATCGGTGTTCAAGCTGGTCAACGGTCTGATAGGCATGCAGGAAGGTGTACTTACGCGTGACAACCGCTATCCCTGCAGCCGCGGCTTCACAATGGGAAGCGTACACGTGGGCTGCCACTCGCACACCTCTCCCATCAACCTCACGCAGTCCATTGCAATGTCATGCAACGCATATTACTGCTATGTGCTGCGCAACATCCTCGACAACAAGAAATACAAGAACATAGAGGAGTCGTTCAACGTATGGCGCGACTATGTCACCAGCTTCGGATTCGGTACCAAACTAGGCACCGACGTCCCCTACGAGCTGGGAGGCAATGTTCCCACAGTGGAGAACTACAACAAGCTGCACGGAAAGGGGCGCTGGAAATCACTCTCCATAATCTCACTCTCGATCGGGCAGGGTGAGCTGGGATGCACCCCCATGCACCTTGCAAACCTCTGCGCAACAATCGCTAACCGCGGCTTCTTCTACACCCCCCACATGATAAAGGGATGCGAGGAATATCCCCTCGATTCTGCCTACACTGTAAAGCATTACACCAAGGTGGATCCGAAATATTTCCCCTACGTTGTGGAAGGCATGAACCAGTCGGTCTACGGTGACGGAGGTACTTCACACGTTGCACAGGTTCCCGGAGTGAACATGTGCGGCAAGACCGGCACCGCCCAGAACCCCCATGGCGACGACCACTCGGTGTTTGTATGCTTCGCCCCCAAGGACGACCCCAAGATTGCCGTGGCCGCATATATCGAGAACGGCGGTTTCGGCGCCACATGGGCTGCCCCCATCGCCTCCCTCATAGTTGAGAAATACCTCAACGGCGAAATTGCCGAAGGCACCCGCTCCGACCTTGAAAGAAGAGTCAGGGAGGGATATCTGCTGAACAAAGTCAAACCTGTCAAGCGCAAGAAGAAATGAAAAAGAAAGGATTGTATTCAAAACTTGACTGGCCCCTTGTCATCAGCTATCTGCTGCTTGTCATCTTCGGATGGCTCAACATCTTTTCGGTGCTCCACGGCGACGGCAGCAACATTTTTGACACATCTGAGAAATATGGCATGCACTTCATCTGGATCTGCGTTGCCATAACCACCGCATTCGTAATAATCCGCGCCATACCGCCGGGGCTCTGGAACAGCTGCGCCTGGATTCTGTATGCCCTCGAGGCATTACTGCTGCTGGCTGTGCCTGTTCTGGGCAAGGAAATCAACGGCTCCCGGTCGTGGCTTGCACTCGGCCCGTTCTCATTCCAGCCGGCTGAATTCTCGAAAATCTGCACCGCGCTGGCGCTTTCAAGCATTTTCGGCCGTTACGGATTCAATCTCAAATCATTCTCAAGCTACCTCAAGCCACTGATCACCATGGCCATCCCCATGATGCTGATCCTGCTTGAGAAGGAGACCGGATCGGTGCTGGTCTATATGGGTTTCCTGGTGATGTTCTACCGCGAGGGAATGTCGGGCTGGTATCTGGTAGTGGGCTTCTTCATCATTCTGGAGTTCATCCTCACCATACTCACCTCTCCTTTCGTGGCGATAGTTGTGGCGGCCGGGCTGTTTGTGATGATTTATTTCGCACAGGACGAGCGCTATCTCATGGGACTGCTTGCAACAGCAGTCACCGTCACTCCGCTTGCCTTCTTCCCGAAGCTTCTGCAAATCCCCGCAATTGCAGAAGTCAACCCGTTCGGTCCCGAGATATGGCTTGCCATCATACTTGTGGCCCTGTCGCTGTTCTTCCTTGTGAGAATCATACTGCGCTACCCCAGGATGGTATTCCTTCGAAACGCCCTGATCGCACTGATTGCAGGCATTGTATTCGTGCTTTCGGTGCAGGTCATATATGAGAAAGTGCTGGGCGACCACCAGCGCAACCGTATCGAGGTGTTCCTGGGTCTTGTCGAAGACCCGAAAGGTGTGGGGTACAACGTCCATCAGTCCATGGTGGCCATCGGTTCGGGCGGATTCCACGGGAAAGGGTTCCTTAACGGCACCCAGACCAGCCTCGGCTACGTGCCCGAGCAGGAGACCGACTTCATCTTCTGCACCATCGGAGAGGAGTGGGGCTTCCTCGGAGCGTTATATGTCCTTGCCCTCTATCTCTTCATCATCAGCCGCATCATCACCCTGGCCGAGAAATCGAAGGAGCGTTTCACCCGCGTCTACGGCTACTGTGTGGCGATGTGCTTCGCGGTCCACGTGGTGATCAACATCGGAATGACCATCGGCCTGATGCCCATCATCGGAATTCCCCTGCCACTTGTGAGCTATGGAGGCTCATCTTTGTTGGCATTTACAATACTATTGTCTATCTTCGTGAGATTAGACCTGGAAAGGAAAAAAATATAAAAAATATATACACGCGATAATGAAGTACACTTTCACAGACAGGCACAACGGTCCCCATGCAGACCAGGCCGAAGAAATGCTCAAAGCCATTGGCGCTGAGACAATTGATGAACTTGTAAGACAGACTGTTCCTGAAGACATCCTTCTTGACGGGGACCTTCCCCTTGCAAAGGCTGTGGACGAGAGCGACTACACCGCTTCGCTCCGCGAGATTGCAGCAAAGAACAAATGCTTCAAGAGCATGATAGGAATGGGTTTCTACCGCACCTCAACTCCTGCGGTGATTGCACGCAACATCTTCGAGAATCCTTCGTGGTACACATCCTACACTCCCTACCAGGCAGAAATCAGCCAGGGACGCCTCGAAGCTCTGATGATTTTCCAGACAATGATATCGTCTCTCACAGGTTTCTCACTTGCAAACTGCTCTATGCTTGACGACGCCACTGCAGCAGCAGAGGCGATGCGCATGATGTTCAACCTCCGTTCGAAAGAGGCTGTTGCAGCGAAGAAGAACCTCCTGTTTGTAGACAAGAACATATTCCCCAACGTGCTTTCAGTGCTCAAGACCCGCGCCGGTGCCCTCGGCATCGACATCGAAGTGGGCGACTACAGCACCGCCATACTCAAGGAGCGCTGCTTCGGCGCAATGGTGCAGTATCCCGCAGCAAACGGTGAAATCCGCGACTACGCTCCCTTCTGCCAGAAAGCACACGAGCGCGGCATTCTGGTAACTGCATACTGCGACCTTATGGCACTGGCTATCTTCAAGGAGCCGGCAGCATGGGGAGCTGACATTGCAGTGGGAACTTCACAGAGATTCGGCCTCCCCATGGGATTCGGCGGCCCTACTGCAGGTTTCATGGCCACAAAGGATGAATACAAGCGCTTCCTTCCCGGACGAATCATAGGTGCATCGGTAGACCGCCTCGGCAACCGCGCATACCGCCTTGCCCTGCAGACCCGCGAACAGCACATCAAACGCGAGCGCGCCACATCCAACATCTGCACCGCTTCGGCACTCATGGCCATAATGACCGGAATGTTTGCAGTATGGCACGGTCCCGCAGGCATCAGGTCAATTGCACACAGCTGCACTGCATTCGCCCACCGCGTGGCTGCAGCACTTGAGAAAAACGGATACAGGCTTGCATGCCGCGACTATTTCGACACCCTCGAGGTGCTTGCACCCAATGTCGAGTCTATCCGCGCACGCGCACTTGAAAACGGATTCAACTTCTTCTATCCCGATTCAAACACCATCCGCATAAGCTTCGACGAGCTTTCAAGAGAAGAGGACATCCAGTCTATCGGAGAAATCTTCCAGATCAAGATACCCAGAATCGAGCTTGACACCACAAGCCCCATGCTCCGCCAGAGCGAGATCCTTACAAGCCCCGTGTTCAACACATACCACAGCGAGACAGAGATGATGCGTTTCATCAAGAAGCTCGAGCGCAAGGATATCTCCCTCACCCACTCGATGATTCCTCTGGGAAGCTGCACCATGAAGCTGAACGCAGCTGTAGAGATGATGCCTCTCGGATGGCACGAGTTTGCAGATGTGCATCCCTACGCCCCCAAAGACCAGGTGGCAGGCACAATGCAGATCATCAAGGACCTGGAGCATGACCTTGCAGTAATCACAGGCTTCAATGCATGCAGCCTCCAGCCCAACAGCGGCGCGGCCGGCGAGTATGCAGGTCTGATGACCATCCGCAACTATTTCCGCGCAACAGGACAGACCAACCGCAACATAATGATCATCCCTACCTCCGCTCACGGCACAAACCCCGCTTCTGCAGCGATGGCAGGTTTCGACATCGAAGCTGTAAGCTGCGACGAGAACGGCAACATCATGGTTGACGAACTTGCAGAAAAGGCAGCTGCCGCAGGTGCAAACCTCGCCGGTATGATGATCACCTATCCTTCTACACACGGTGTGTTCGAGGTTCAGATCCGCCGCATCATGGACATCATCCACGAGCAGGGCGGTATGGTCTATATGGACGGTGCCAACATGAACGCCCAGGTGGGTCTTACAAGCCCCGGCCATATCGGAGCAGATATCTGCCACCTCAACCTCCACAAGACCTTCGCCATGCCTCACGGCGGCGGCGGCCCCGGTGTAGGCCCCATCTGCTGCACCTCTACCCTTGCACCTTATCTTCCCGGCCATCCCGTAGTCGAGGAGTGCGGCGGCAAAGGCATGACCAGCGTAAGCGCATCGCCTTACGGCAGCCCTCTGCTGCTTCTCATCACCCACGCATACATCAAGCTTCTGGGTCCTGACGGTCTGCGCAGAGTGTCACAGATGGCTATCCTCAATGCAAACTATATCTCCAAGAAGCTCCAGCCAGAGTTCAGCACCCTTTATACCGGTGCCACAGGCCGCGTAGCACACGAGTGCATCATAGACCTGCGCCATTTCAAGGCTGAATACGGCGTCGACGCAACCGACGTTGCCAAGAGGCTCATGGACTTCGGCTTCCATGCTCCCACACTCAGCTTCCCCGTTCACGAGACACTGATGGTGGAGCCCACCGAAAGCGAGCCCGTTGCAGAGCTTGACAGATTCGTGGAAGCTCTCATGTGCATCAAGGCTGAATGCGAGGCCATCAAGGCAGGCACTCTCGATGCAAAGGACAACCCGCTCACAATGGCGCCTCATGCCGCAATAGAGATTGCCGGTGACAACTGGAGCCATCCTTACGGCCGCGAGCAGGCAGCTTATCCCCTGGAGTGGATCAAAGACAACAAGTTCTGGCCCGCTTCGGCACGTGTCGAGAACGGTCTCGGCGACCGCAACCTGATAGCAACGCTCTAATACGCAACTTATGTTCGACTTTCTGGCAATAACCTGGAATGTAGACCCGATTATCTGCAAGCTCGGCCCCCTGGCACTGAGGTACTACTCTCTGCTGTTCATAGCCGGCTTCCCTATCGGCTACTACATTTTCACAAATATGTACAAGCGCGAAGGAGTCAACCCCGACCTCATAGAGCCGTTCCTCTACATCATGCTGATATGCACGATTGTAGGCGCGCGTCTCGGCCACTGCCTCTTCTACGAGCCCGAATACTATCTGAGCCACCCTGTGGAGATACTCAAGGTGTGGAACGGCGGTCTGGCAAGCCACGGAGGCGCAATAGCCGTTGTCATAGGCATCCTGATCTATGCCCGCAAATATGGCCGCAAGAACGGATTCGACGCGCTCTGGGTGTTTGACCGCATAGGCATACCCGTATGTTTTACCGGTGCCTTCATCCGCCTCGGCAACCTCTTCAACTCAGAGATCTTCGGCGGTGCCACCACCCTTCCCTGGGGATTCCGCTTCGTGCGCTCTGCACAGTGGGTGGCAGAATACGGCCCTACGGTATATCCTCCCGAAGGTGCTGCTTGCCATCCCACCCAGATATACGAGGCACTCGGCTATGCCATCCTCGGAGCGGTGCTGCTTGCCATCTATAACAAACGCGGAAAGAGCCTCCATAAAGGCTGGCTGTTCGGAGTGTTCCTTATTGCACTCTTCTCTATCCGCTTTGTGATAGAATTCATAAAGAATGACCAGGTAGGCTTCGAGAAAGGCATGCTCTTCAACATGGGGCAGCTTCTCAGCGTGCCCTTCATCCTGGCAGGCATCGCCTTCATAGTGTACAGCCACAAGACCAAGATACCCGCATTGCTCGAGCCCAAGCCCGTAAAGGAGCCCGCAGTGAAAGGGCCTCGCATGTCAAGGGCTAAGCGCAAGGCTGCCGGAATGCAACAATAAAGAATCCGATTTATGCTGATTGAAAGCCCCTCAACCGCCTGGAAAGACTACGAACTGATTGACTGCGGAGATTTTGTAAAACTCGAGCGGTTCGGCCAGTATGTCACAATCCGCCCCGAACCCAAGGCACTCTGGAAGAAAAGCATGCCCGACAGCGAATGGAAGAAGCTTGCCCACACCAGTTTCATTGCAGGCAGCGGCTTCGGTAAGAGCGGCAAGGAAGAGAGCGGCACCTGGCAGATGCACAAGAAGATGCAGGAGCAGTGGGTGATAGGCTACCAGCCGCTTGGTTTCAACCTGCGCATGGGGCTCACATCATTCAAGCATGTGGGAGTGTTCCCAGAGCAGGCGCCCAACTGGCAGTATATACATAGCAAGACTTCAGAGCTGGTGCAGAAGGCAGGCGGACAGCCCGTCAAGGTGCTGAACCTGTTTGCCTATACCGGAGCGGCATCGCTTGCGGCGCGCAAGGCAGGTGCTGTTGTGACCCATCTCGACTCTGTGCGCCAGGTGGTTACCTGGGCACGCGGCAATATGGAGCTGAGCCATCTGACCGATATCCGCTGGGTGATCGAGGATGCCCTCAAGTTCGCGAAGCGCGAGGCAAAGCGCGGCAATACCTACCAGGGCATCATGCTGGACCCTCCCGCATACGGACACGGCCCAGACGGAGAGAAGTGGAAGCTTGACGACTGCCTCTACGAGATGCTCTGCAATGTCAGAGAGATTCTGGCTCCCAAAGACAGCTTCATGATACTGAACCTCTATTCCAACGGATATTCCGCACTCCTGGCCGACACTGCAGTGCGCACAGCGCTCAACCTGCCTGCAAACGCAAAGGCAGAATGCGGCGAGCTGGTGCTGCGCGACCGTTACGGCAAGGCGCTGCCGCTCAGCGTATTCTCGAGAGTGGAATTGTAACAAATTGCTTTTGCGAAAGTTAGATTGGTTTCTTAACTTTGTTGCTCAAACCTGATTATTATTATCATTTCATAAAATTCACACAATGCAGAACATTTCAAACTACGATTTTGCCGGCAAAAAAGCCATCGTGAGAGTTGATTTCAATGTCCCCCTCAACGAAAATTTTGAAATTACTGACGACACACGTATCCGCGCTGCCCTCCCCACACTCAAGAAAGTGCTTGAGAAAGGCGGTTCGCTCATCATCATGTCGCACCTTGGTCGTCCCAAGGGAGTTCAGGAGAAATACTCTCTGAAACACATCATTGCACATGTAGAGAAAAAACTCGGCACCAAGATCCAGTTTGCAGATGACTGCATGAAGGCAAAAGCTCAGGCAGACGCCCTCAAACCCGGTGAGGTCCTCCTTCTTGAAAACCTCCGTTTCTACGCAGAGGAAGAGGGCAAACCCAGAGGTCTTGCAGAGGATGCAACCGAAGAAGAGAAGAAAGCAGCAAAGAAGGCAGTGAAAGAGAGCCAGAAAGAGTTCGTCAAGACTCTTGCAAGCTATGCAGACTGCTACATCAACGATGCATTCGGCACAGCTCACCGTGCACACGCTTCAACAGCCCTCATCGCCGAATACTTCCCCAACGACAAGATGTTCGGTTATGTGATGGAAGGCGAGATCAAAGCCATCAGCAAAGTACTCGAGACTCCCGAGCGTCCCCTCACAGCCATCATCGGCGGCAGCAAGGTATCTTCTAAGATCGGTATCATCGAGCACGTTCTCGACCTCGTCGACAACCTCATCATCGGCGGCGGTATGGTTTATACCTTCAAGAAGGCAATGGGCGGCAAGATCGGCCGTTCACTCTGCGAGGATGACCAGATCGAGGTTGCTCTCAATGTTATGAAGGCAGCCGAGGAGAAAGGCGTCAAGCTTTATCTCTCAAAGGCAGTTGTTGCAGCAGACGATTTCAGCAACGATGCAAATACAGTCATCTGCCCTTCAGACAACATCCCTGACGGTTACGAAGGTGTTGACGCAGCTCCCGAGGCAGTTGCCGAATTCAAGGAAGTGATCATGAATTCAAAGACTATCCTCTGGAACGGTCCTGTAGGTGTATTCGAGATGCCCAACTTCGCAAAGGGTACCAACGCTATCGCCGGCTTCCTCAAAGAGGCCACTGACAACGGAGCATTCACCCTCGTGGGTGGCGGCGACTCTGTCGCAGCTGTTACTCAGATGGGTTATGCCGACAAGGTAAGCTACGTATCAACAGGCGGCGGCGCAATGCTCGAGTATCTCGAGGGCAAAGTCCTCCCCGGCATCGCAGCTATCCAGGAGTAATCCTTACGCACAATTCCCCGGGATCCCGGAAATAAATCGAGTAGGAGGAAAACAAAAGTAGTTTCCTCCTACTTTTGTTTTCCGACCTCACACACCACCGTACGTGCGGTTCCGCATACGGCGGTTCTTCATTGT
>JAGHVP010000240.1 GCA_018064305.1 Candidatus Equibacterium intestinale
GAAGGTGTGGCTGGAACACCTCCTTTTTGGAGCAGACGATATTCCGAGGGCTTGCGAATGTGACAAGGCGAGTCCTTCTGTCTTCCTTAACCATAAAACGGGTGTTTCGCTATACGAAGCATCCGTTTTTTTTTATTCTCAGTGTAAATTCCTAACTTTACATGATTTTTAATTTGTTCGTGAGTTATGAAGAGATTTTTTACACTGATTGCATTACTTTTTCTGGCATTCTCTGCAGATGCAGCCCTCAGACTGCCACATGTCCTTTCTTCCGATATGGTGCTCCAGCAGCAGACGGATGTGTCTGTCTGGGGATTTGCTGACCCTGGTCAGCCTGTGACAGTTTCTGTATCCTGGAATAGAAAGAATTACAAGGTTGTCACAGGGCAGGACAGCTGCTGGATGGTGAAGGTTCCCACTCCTGCCGCCACATTCACACCGCAGTCTGTGGTTATCAAATCACGCAGTGAAAAGATCACTTTGGATAATATACTTATTGGTGAGGTATGGGTATGCTCAGGCCAGTCCAATATGGAGATGCCCCTCAGAGGATATCCTAACCAGCCGGTGGAAGGCGCTGACATGATTATCAACGGCGCCCGGGAAAGCGACGGCATCCGCGTGTGCAGGCTGGACCATACACGGGGCATGAAGCCTGAAAAGGATGTGGTTTGCTACTGGCGTGTGGGCAGTTCCGGAAATGTTGCAGGTTTCACTGCTGTCGGCTATACATTCGCAAAGAGCCTGCAGTCTTATCTGAATGTCCCGGTAGGTATCATCGACTGCTCGTGGGGCGGTGCTCCCATCCATGCCTTCCTTCCCAAGGAGAGCTTCCTTAAGCTGGGAATCTCTGAAGAGACATATGCAGGCCAGACCGCAAATCCTGAATATACGATATGGTCTGCAGTTTACTATGGTATGATCTGCCCTATCAGCAGTTATACTGTAAAAGGATTCCTGTGGTATCAGGGATGCTCGAACGTGGGACAGCGTGATTATTCATTGTATCAGAAAGAGCTTGTGTCTGGATGGAGGCGGCTGTGGGGCAATGGCGGACAGCCTTTCTATTATGCCCAGATTGCGCCGTATGACTATGGTGATAACAAAGATTTCGATACGGCCCTGCTGAGGGAACAGCAGGCTTTGGCGGCAGAGCTGACCCCTGACTGCGGTATGATAAGCACGGTGGACCTTGTATATCCGTATGAAGAAAAGATTATCCATCCGCGCCGCAAGGTCGAGATAGGCAGGCGTTTCGCCGATATGGCGGCATGCAGGACATACGGCTTCAAAGGAATTCAGACTGATTATCCTCAATTCGAGTCGATGGAACTTGCTCCTCAATATAACGCAGCAATACTCAAATTCAAGAATATGGACAACGGCTTCTGGACAGAAGGCGGATATCCCGGCTTCGAACTGGCCGGAGAGGATAAGGCTTTCTATCCCGCCGACACGTTCCTGCTTATGAAAGACGGCCGTCTTGCCATTTCAAGCAGTCAGGTTGAAAAACCTGTTGCAGTGAGATACCTGTACAAAGATTATTTCCAGGCCGGCATCTGGAACACACGCCACCTGCCGTTGCTCCCCTTCAGAACAGACAATTGGAATGAATAAAGTGGAAAACAAGACATTAACAATCAGCTACCGGGAATACGTTTCCTCCGCTGAACTGCCGCTGGCGGAGAAGAATCTTCTTGAACAGGCAGTTGCAATGGCAGACAATGCCTACGCGCCGTATTCGAAGTTCAATGTCGGTGCCGCCATACTAATGGACAGCGGTGAAACAGTCACAGGCGCAAATCAGGAGAATGCCGCATATCCTTCCGGTATATGTGCCGAGCGCTCGGCTCTTTATTATGCAGGTGCAAAGTATCCCGATGTGCCGATACGTGCCATAGCTGTTGCAGCAAAGCAGGACGGCGCACAGACAGAGGATCCCGCATATCCCTGCGGGGCGTGCCGTCAGGCAATTGTACAGTATGAGGTGAAGTTCGGCTCAAAGATTAAAGTGATAGTGGGTGGGGCAGGGAAAATACAGGTCTTCGAATCGATATCCGACCTGCTTCCGTTTGTTTTTGACAATATCTGATGATAAAGAGGATTCTTGCAATATCCCTGCTGGCTGCTGCCGCGGCCTGCACCGACTGGTCGTCGCAGCTTGCGCAACTTGAGCAGCGTGCTGCCGGTCTGCGCGATGAGGCTGCTCAGTATAATGCCACCTCGCTTGCGCTTTCAGAACTGCTGGATGCTGTGAACCGTGGGACCTGTGTGCGGACATTTGTGCCTGTCGCCGGTCCGGAAGGTGAAACGGCAGGTTTTATCATCTTCTTCGAGGATGGCAGCAAGGTTACTGTAGCCGGCACCATGTGCAACGCATCACTGGTCTGTGAATCAGGAAATTATTTCTGGAAGATAGACGGAAAGACAATCCCAGTTTCAGCAGACAATCCTCCGCTGCAGTTCAGAATGGAAGACGGCCTGCTCTGCTACTCTGCCGATGCCGGTGCGTCGTGGAGTCCTGCGGGAAACGTACCGTCTCCTGTTTTCAGCGGAATAAGCGAAGACGCTATGTCTGTTACCCTGACACTGGCCGACGGGACGCCGGTTGTGCTGCCGAAAGTGCAGCAGGCATCGATGAAGCTGCGCTGTGACTACGGTAGTGCTGCAGATGGTGATTCGCTAGGCATAGGTGTCACCCTTTCCGGATTTCCTTCCGGTG
>JAGHVP010000041.1 GCA_018064305.1 Candidatus Equibacterium intestinale
GAAGGTGTGGCTGGAACACCTCCTTTTTGGAGCAGACGATATTCCGAGGGCTTGCGAATGTGACAAGGCGAGTCCTTCTGTCTTCCTTAACCATAAAACGGATGTTTCGCTATACGAAGCATCCGTTTTTTATTTATGCCTTTTATAAAGCACAGCCTTCAAAGCAGTGCTTCAATAATATTATTCTGACAGGATTTCCTGAATCTTGGGAAGGATAGAGTGCTTGAGAACATCGTCGTTGATGCGGTGTTCGCCGTCAAACCAGCTTGCCTGAGCCTCGGGATAGTGTTCTACGAATGTGTCGTATCCGTGTGCCACTGGGTCGTGGCGGCCGAACATTGCGTTGCAGAGCGTTTTTTCATCTTCCGTAAGGTCGTCGAACTGATGGTCTTCCATGTTGCGGAAGGCCTGGATTATTTCTTTTGTGACCCTTGCGGTCATCTGTTTGTCCTTACGCTTGTTAAGATATGTGAAATTGCCGAGCTTCAGCACCTTGCTCATGTGCGACATCCAGAATGCCGGATTGACAATCAGACGGCGGAAACCTATCATCTGCTGCGCATACATCCCGCCCATGCTTGTGCCGATAATCAGGCAGGGCTGCTCCTGTGCGCACAGCTGCTTCAGGAACGGCAGCGCCTCGCGCGGGTCAAGCGGAATGTCAGGTGCAACAATTTCATAATCGGGAAGTACGCGCCTCAGAAGCTGGGCAGTGCCGCTTGCACCGGAAGATGCAAAGCCGTGGAAATAAACAATCTTTTCTTTCTCTTCCATAATCTGATATGTGTTATATGCAAAGATAAACATAATTGCGATGTCTGCACCAAGTGATTATGCTTCAATTTTGCTATATTTGCCACACTTTGTGAAATAAAAGTAATAATACCATATCTATGAAAAACTTCTCAAGACTCTGCTGCGCGCTGTTATGTGCCGCATCAGTTTTATCTGCCTGTGCAGGGCAGAGCAACCCTTTTGACAACCAGGAAGAGGTGCGCCTTCCCATCATGGGCTGGAGCTCGTGGAACACATTCTTATGCGACATAAGCGAGGACCTTATCTGCGGGCAGGCCGATGCAATGGTGGAGACCGGGCTGAAGGATGCAGGCTACAGCTACATCAATATCGATGACGGATATACCGACGGCCGAGGAGAGGACGGATTCATCCGTATCGACACAACCAAATTCCCCAACGGAATGAAAGTAGTGGCAGACTATATCCATAGCAAGGGTCTGAAGGCCGGTATCTATGCAGATGGCGGAAACAACAACTGCGGAACCCGCGACGTGCGTCCCTATGGGCTTGAGGTGGGGCTCTGGAGATATGAGGAGCAGGATACGAAGATGTATTTCGACGACTGGAACTATGATTTCATAAAGATTGACTTCTGCGGCGGACTCTGGCGCAAGCTTGACGTTCAGGAGCAGTACACCAAGATTGCCGATGCAATCCATAAATGCGACAAGCAGGACATCCGTTTCAATGTGTGCCGCTGGGCATTCCCCGGTGTTTGGGTGCGCGAAGTTGCAGATTCATGGAGAACCACCAACGACATCGAGCTTGACTGGGCGTCTATCAAACGCATCACTCTTGAGAATGTATATCTTTCGGCCTATGTCGGCGGCGGCCATTACAACGACCTGGACATGCTTGAGATAGGCCGCGAACTGCCCGAGGATGAAGAGCGCACCCACATGGCAGTATGGTGCATAATGTCATCCCCCATCATCATAGGATGTGACTTCCGCACAATTCCGGAACGCTCCATTGAACTTCTGAAGAACCAGGACCTGCTTGCAATGGACCAGGACCGTTTGGGCATAAGCGGTGCCCCTGTGGCATTTGCCGACAGTGTGCTTGTGCTGGCAAAGGATATGGAGACATTCCACGGCCCGAAGAGGGCGGTGGTTGTGACCAACCTCAGCGGAGAGGAGGCTTCGATAGACGTGCCTCTGGCAGATCTTGGATTCCGCGGCAAAGTGGCTGTGTATGACTGCTTCCAGCATGCGGACCGCCAGGATATCTGCCTCAGCGACCATATCACCGTAAAGGTGGCTGCACACGGCAGCGAGGCTTTCTATCTCACAGGCAAGAGGATAGACAAGACATCATATCAGGCAGAAGAGGCTTTCCTGAATGCATATTCAGAGCTTGAAGAACATGCCGACCGCACCCCTCATGTATATTTCAGCACATCAGCCGACCTGGGTATGTATGCCTGCGGTCTTGGCGGACGTGAAGACAACTGGATGGAATGGCAGAAAGTTGAAAGCTCGAAGGGCGGCAGGTATGTGGTTACCGTTCGCTATGCATGCGCTGACGAAAGCGGCATGAAGATGAGCGTGAACGGCGCAGAGGCTGCTTCGTTCGATAACCTGAATACAGGTGCCGAACTTGAGTGGGCCGAAACTTCGGCAGTGGTCGAACTCAATGCCGGCTACAACACCATCCGTCTTGAAAATGCTGATGCAGCAATGCCTGCAATTGACAGAATCACAGTTAAGGAATACAGATAGTATCAGATGTTCTACAAGGATTTCAAGGGAGAGAAGCTTTCTGCACTTGGCTTCGGCACAATGCGTCTGCCCGTCGACGGCGGCGGCAGGATAGACCAGAAGACATTCGAAAGGATGACCGACGAGGCCATCGACCACGGCGTGAACTATTTTGATACAGCCTGGCCGTACCACGGCTCTATGAGTGAGATTGCGTGCGGCATTGCGCTGGGAAGGCATCCGCGCGACAGATGGAATCTGGCCGACAAGTATCCAGGGCATCAGCATATCCCTGACCTTGACCCGCAGAAATACTTCGAGGCACAGCTCAGGAAGTGCAAGGTTGACTATTTCGATTTCTACCTGATGCACAATGTGTGCGAAAACTCGATTGACGTGTACCGTGATGCCGATATGCTGGAGTATTTCATCCGTCAGAAAGAGGCTGGCAGAATAAGGCATCTCGGTTTCTCTACACATGCCGATCTGCCGCTCCTCAAGGAAATCCTGAAGATGTGGGAAGGACAGATGGAATTCTGCCAGATCCAGCTCAACTATCTTGACTGGACGCTGCAGAATGCACGTGCGAAATGCAGGCTCCTGGACGAGGCGGGGCTTCCTATATGGGTGATGGAGCCCGTGCACGGTGGTTCCCTTGCCACTCTGCCAGAGGAACAGGCGGCGCGTCTGAAGGCAATCCGTCCCGATGCCAGCATCGCCTCCTGGACTTTCCGCTGGCTGCAGGCCCGGCCTGATGTTGTGGTTACATTGAGCGGAATGTCAGATCCCGGGCAGCTTGCAGACAATCTTGCAACATACGGAAAGGAAGATCCCGTCTCACCTGAAGAGAGTGACCTTCTGCTGGATATCGCAGAAAAGATCAAGGGAGGTGTGCCATGCACAAAGTGCCGCTATTGCGTTGAAGAGTGCCCGATGGAACTTGACATTCCCCGCATGATGCACCTTTACAACGACTTCAATTACGCAACCAACTATACCGTGAAAATGGCGGTGGAGGCCCTTCCGGAAGGGCAGAGGCCCGATGTATGTGTGGGATGCGGCCGCTGCGCCGCCATGTGCCCGCAGAAGATAGACATACCCGGTGTTATGAGCGCACTCGCAGACAAGCTGGCTTCCGTCCCCACATGGAAGGCGGAGTGTGAAGAGCGCAATGCCGGCTACGCCGCTTTCTTCAAGGAGACTGAGATTACCAGATAAGCCCGCCGTCGCAGATCACGTGGCTTACCGCGCGAGAGTCTGCAGAGTAGACTATGTTGGATGTGAGGTTGTGACAGGGCTGGAGGGCTGCATCATCCAGGTTGAAAAGGATGGCATCGGCAATCCTGCCTTCTGCAATCTCACCGGCATCTATGCCGAAAGCTTCCGCACCGTTTCGTGTGGCCCATCTGAACACTTCCTCAGATGAAAGCAGTTTTGCGTCGCCCCGGCTTTTTGCCAGCAGGGAGGCTGCCTTCATCTCGCCTATGATGCTGAGAGAGTCGTTGGAAGATGCACCGTCGGTGCCCAGGGTGATGCGGCATCCCGATTTGATTGCATTTTCATAGACCATGCGCCCGCTGCCAAGCTTCATGTTTGAGCAGGGACAGTGAGCTACGGTTACGCCGCGTTCTGCAAGAAGGTCCCATTCTGCTTCATCCACCCACACACAGTGCGCCAGAACCACGTCGGGCCCGAGGACTCCGAGAGAATCGAGATATCTGACGGGAGACATGCCGTGGTCTTTTATGCAGTTGTCATGTTCGGCCTTGTTCTCTGCAGCGTGGATATGGATGCGCATGTTGTGGTTGCGGGCATACTCGGCAGCAAGCTTCAACTTCTCCGGCCCTACGGTGTAGACTGCATGGGGAGCCATTACAAGCTGGATGCGCCCACCGGTAGGGTCCTGCCAGTTTTCAATGAAACTCTTCTTTGCCGCTGTAACCTCGGGAGAATGATAGTCCATCACCGTAATGCCGATTGCGGCGCGCATTCCCGCAGCCGCAACAGCAGCTATCGTCTCCTCGATGTCGAAATACATGTCGTTGAAGAACACCGAGCCGGATGAAACCATTTCGCGCACTGCTATTTCAGATCCTTTCCGGATGTCCTGCGGCTTGAGGGTGTCTTCGTATGGCCAGATATAGTTTTCAAGCCAGTCCTGGAGGTCGTGCCCCTCTGCATATCCGCGCATGAGGGTCATCGCCGCGTGGGTGTGAGTGTTGTAGAAGGCGGGGGTGATGGCAAGATGCGAGCCGTCCATCACCTGTTCGCAGCTTTCCGGTGCTTCCAAAGTTCCGGCAGGGGAGATCCTGCTGAAACGGTTTCCTTCAATCAGAATGTCGACCTGTCTGCCGTCAAGGCATATGTTCTTAATGACTGTCATTTCTTTTTGCTTTCTTCGATTATTCTTCTGGCATCTGCTTTTGCCATCCTGCCGGAGAGGATTACCGCAAAGACATTCTGACTGCGGTCCATGACAAACATGACAAGTGATGTTATGTCTTCGCCCTGCGGCTCCATATATATCTTGATGTGGTCGCCTTCGTGACGTGCGTCAAGTGCAAGCTCCATCGATTTTTTCAGGTCACGGTCGATAGATGTCCAGTAGCTCTGAGTATCTGCGAATTTCTCTTTCTCAAACCCGAGGACATTGATGCCGCTTATTTTTGATCCTTTAGGAATCTTGGCCCCGGAGCTGCTTATTGCCATCCTGGCAAGCGGACCGCTCATCGAGAATGTGGTGCAGTCCTCGACTGTCTTGTATTTCGCCCAGACAGCATCGGCCTTTTCACCTGCAAAGAGAGGTGAAAACGCAATAAATGCAGCCACACAGAGCGAAAGGAACCTCTTATTCCACATACATTGCATAAATTTTAGCCTTGCGCATCTTCACTGCCACACTGAACGGGCCGCCGCAGCTTTCCAGGTCAAAGATGTCGGCATGGAGTTCGTCTCCTTTGAACACTTTCCTTGCAACCTTGCGGCCCGAAGCATCGAAGAGCTTGAGAACTATCTTTCCGCCATCTTCAGTGACAGCGTTCATGCTGAGGGTGGATCCTCCTGCTATCTGACGTGTCTTGAATGAGCCGGCGCGGCTGCCAGCCTCGATTCAGAAAAATCCGTCGGCACGGTACTACATCACACCGAAGAAATAGCGGTGTTTGCAGCCGTGGGCTCCAAGACCTTCCCATCCACCGATCTCGTCGAAATAAGGCCAGTATTCCTTGAAACGCTTGTTTTCGAACTGATATTTGTAGTCTGCGCCTGTGATTTCGTACTGATGGCTGTGCATGAACAGGGGATCTGCGAAGAAGTGGGGGTGTACAGATGCGATGTTGATGAGCTGGTAGTAGCGTCCGTTGTGCTCCAGAACATCATTAACTGTGTACAGCTCGCCGAAGTACCAGCTGTTTATGTCATCTGTTTCCACAAACAGCTTTTCGTTGTTGAAATCGTAGAAGTTCACGCCGTCACGTGAGTAGACCATATCGATACCTATCTGCTGGTGCAGCCCCTTGTATGCCTGTACGAAGCAGAGTGAAAGGTCTGTCCCGCTAACCTTGCTCACTGCCGCGCCGTACTGCTGGAAGAATGCGTCTTCGCCGGGACCGTTGGCTGTGAAAGTGTGCACATATTCCCAGTCCTTGCCGTCACGTGTCTTGTAGAGGGTGAGGATGCGGCTGCTGTTGGGCAGGATATCGAAAGGAAGGTCGTATGGAGGATATCTGTGTACTGTCTGGCAGCGGCCGTAGTAGAGCTCTGTACCTTCTTTGCTCAGCCAGGCGTTGCAGAAATTGTCGTTGGTGGTGAACCCTTCGTCGAGCTGGTCTTCATCATAGAGGGGGACGTCGGTGAAGACGGGCTTGTCGCTCAGGAAGACCGTATCGCCGGTAGTGGTGGTTGCAAGACACCAGTATGTACGGTATCCTGCCTGTACGCAGCCGTAGTCGTGAGGCTCTATGTTCTGCACCATGAACAGGGAATTGAATGAATACCTGCCGTGCTTCTCCGGGTCGTAGAATTCATATCTGCGGTCCGGGTCCAGACGGCCGAAGTTCATTCCTCCAAAATTCTGCAGCACTGCGGGCTTATCTGACTTCTCTGTGGCAGGGACCTCGTCAACCAGTGTATACGGACCTTCGGGTGTATCGGCAACTGCCTGGTAGTAGCGCTTGTTCTCGCTGTATAGCAGCCACCGCTCATAAATGATTTCGCTGAGGCTTACTGCAAACCGTCCGTCCACAGTGCGGCGCAGATTATATCCCTCCACTACCAGGGCATCTTCACCGGGTGCCTCCATTATGCAGGTAAGCTCGGGTTCGCCGAACGTGATGTCAAGATGCTTCCCGTCGTAGCTTGTAAACATATATCCGTCTGGTGTGAAGAGAAGCCTTCTGTCCTCAATCAGCCCCAGCGGTGCTGCAACCTCTGGAATTGTCTCAAGCCGCAGGAGGCGCTTGAGAGAAGTGTCCCCGGCAGTGACATAAGTGAGATGCCGCCCGTCTTCCAGAGCCGCAACAGGGATGTCGCAGGTGTTCCAGCCGGGCTGGACCTTGAAATATCCTCTCCATTCAACCTCTTTGCCTTCATGGTCGTACACTTCGACTTTGACGGTACTTACATCTGTGCTGTCGGGCATTATCACTGTGAGGTCTGCAGTACTGGCATTCCTGTATACCGGCTGGACGAACTCGGCCTGCGGAGTCGGATACTTTGCGTCTTTGATGTCAGCAAATGCTGCGATCGAAACAGCTGCTGCAATGAATGTGAGTATGGATCTTTTCATCTTGCCTTTTGGTTTCAATGCGCTAATGTAGCAATTTTATTGCAAAGACCTCTTTGCTTTTATTCTGAGTTATGTTTAACTTTGAATTTCAAGTATATGTTTTGGACATGAAGAAATATCTGATTTTTGCGCTGCTGCTGTTCTTTTCATCAGGTCTGCTGACCGGCAGGGAGGCTGAAATGCCTGAAACCGGCGGAATCAATGCCTGGGTGGCGGCAAACTTCGCAAAGGGGGTGGTGCCTCCTTTCTCTTTTGATTATGACGTTGTGAATTCTGACTGTTTCATCGGCGGGTGGCAGTTCCGGAAAGAGTCTGTGCCGAGCGATGAGCCGGGTGTGGAAAAATTCAAGTTTACTTACACCGGCAGGCGTGAAGGGGTGCGCGCAGAGTGCCTGCTCGACATTATTCCCGAATATGACGCCCTGCGCTGGACTGTATATATCACTAATATTTCGGCGACTGACTCAAAGAATGTAAGCGCCCTGAGGGCTTTGAACGCATCGCTGCATTACAGCAATGACGGTGAATGCAGGCTGCATTATCTTGAAGGAAGCCACATCTCGAAAGCAGATTATCATCCGCGTACCGAAGTGCTGCAGGAAGGCGGCAACGTCCAGTTTGTGCCGGCCGGTGGCAGGTCTTCGCAGGAGCAGTTTCCTTATTACAATCTGGAACTGCCCGATGGAAATGGTGTGGTGGTGGCAGTGGGGTGGACCGGCACCTGGATCTCTGAATTCGAGAAGACAGGGAATTCGGTCAAAATGCAGGCAGGAATGAAGACATTCGACAGTTATCTGCACCCTGGAGAGACTGTCCGCACACCTCTTGTTGGGCTTGTGTTCTGGGAAGGGGACGACAGAATGGCCGGTCACAACAAATTCCGACGTTTCAGCCTTGCACACCACACCAGAATGAAGGACGGCAGGTTTGTGGAGTATCCTTTCTCATGCTCGTTCAACCACCGCGACCCTTATCCGTGCCAGGAATACTCATGCCTGACTGAGGAGATGGCAGTTGCAGTTGTGGAGAGATACACCCAGTTCGGCTTCTCGCCTGAAGTGTTCTGGCTCGATGCCGGATGGTTCACAGGTGCGGCAGATTATCAGCACGGAAAGAGCTGGGCCAATACGGTAGGCAACTGGAGCGTTGACAAGGGAAAGTTCCCGCGCGGTCTCAAACCAGTGTCCGACGCTGTGCACCGTGCCGGTGCGAAATTCCTGCTCTGGTTCGAGCCCGAGCGCGTCATGAAAGGAACAGACTGGGCGGTGAAGCACCCGGAATGGCTGCTTGAGATAGAAGGTAGTACCGATGAAACATACCGCCTGTTCGATATGAGCAACCCTGAGGCACGCGCATGGATGACTTCGGAGATTGCGGGGCTGATGCGTGAGAACGGTGTGGACTATTACCGGCAGGACTTCAACATGGAGCCCGACAAGTATTGGGAGCAGAACGATGAGCCGGGACGCAGGGGAATGAAGGAGATGCGCTACATTGAAGGAGAATATGCCTTCCTTGATACACTGATGCAGATATTTCCTGATATGCTGATAGACA
Source organism: Candidatus Equibacterium intestinale (assembly GCA_018064305.1). Taxonomy (GTDB): domain Bacteria; phylum Bacteroidota; class Bacteroidia; order Bacteroidales; family UBA932; genus Equibacterium; species Equibacterium intestinale. Next base: position 8,842 of record JAGHVP010000041.1, read on the forward strand.
ACTGTGCAAGCGGCGGCCGGCGCCTCGACTTCGAAATGCAGAAGCGCAGCGCACCGCTGTGGCGCAGCGACTACTACCACTACGACGATCCTGACGGCTATCAGGGACATACGGTGGGGCTCAATTTCTTCCTGCCTCTTCACGGCACCGGTGTGCTTACAGACGACCCATATTCATTCCGCTGCGGAATGAGCAGTGCCCTGATCCTGAACTGGCGTGTCACCAGCAAATACAACAATGTCTTGAGAATGAGGAAGAATGTGGAGGAATATCTTGCCATAAGACCATACTATTATGAGGATTACTATCCCTTGTGCCAGCTGGACGACCTCACAGCAGACGATATCTGGGTGGCGTATCAGATGCACCGTCCGAGTGATGATACCGGTGTGATTGTGGCATTCCGCCGCCCGGGGGCACCAGAAGACACTTATACCGTGAAACTCTGCGGCCTCGATCCGGAAAAAGAATACACTGTGACATCATTCGACTTTGAAGGTGAGAGCCACTTTACCGGAGCCGAGCTTGCAGCCGGATACACCCTTGAAATTGCCGAGCCGCGCGGCTCACTTATAATACAATACAGATAACATGCAGAAAAAGACATACAGATTGCTTGCGGCTCTTGCCGCAGTGCTGCTCTCGGCCTCGGCCACGGCGCAGAATTCATATCAGTTCCGTGGAGTGCTGCCCGATGCGGCGCAGTGGGTCGATACATATTTCGCAAAAGGCGTTGTTCCGCCATTCTCTTTCTTATATGATGGTGTGCCTTCTGCAACCTTCCTGAAGAAATGGAATTTCACGTCTGAAGATGGAATCCCCTCGCAGGATGGGGAGTTCGTCAGGATATTTACCTGGAGCGACCCTGCCACACAGCTGAAAGTAACTGCAGAGGTTAAGGGATATCCTGGTTACAATGCAGTGGAATGGGTGCTGCGCTTTGCCAACGGAGGTAGGAAGAACAGCGGTCAGATCAGTGATGTGAAGGTATCTGACATATCGTTCCGCAGCGCGTCGCGTGGCAGTTTCGAGCTTCAGTATGCCGACGGAACCCATGTGTCCAAGGCTGATTTCCATCCGCGCCGCAAAGAACTGAAGATGGGGGAGGATGTATATATGTCTCCTCCGGGAGGCCGATCAAGCGACCAGGTCTTTCCCTTCTTCAACCTGATTGCTCCCTCAGGCAGGGATTGGGCCCAGGGAGTGATGTCGGCAGTGGGCTGGACCGGCACATGGTATGCCGATATTGCTGCCGGCCGTAACGGCACTTCCATCATTTCAGGTCTGAAGAATCTTGATACCTACCTGGAGCCGGGCGAGACCATCCGCACTTCATCGTTCTGCCTGCTTTTCTATCAGGGGGAAGATTACATTGCAGGCCACAACAAATGGCGCCGTTTCATGATTAATATCCAGGCTCCGAAGGTGGGTGGAAAGCCTGCCGTTTATCCCGTTTCATGCAGCTTCAACTACGGCGATCCGTATCCTTGCAATGAATATACCTGTATGACAGAGCATTATGCAATCGCCATGATGAAGCGTTTCGCTGATTTCGGCCTTGTGCCAGAGACGTTCTGGATGGATGCCGGCTGGTATGCCCATGCCAAGGAATACTGGAACAACAAGAACTGGGCGAATACCGTGGGAAACTGGATGATAGACGAGGAAAGATTTCCGCGCGGCCTCAAACCGGTGTCTGACACGGCCCATGCACTTGGCGCAAAGTTCATGCTCTGGTTCGAGCCGGAGCGCGTCATCAAGGATTCTTACTGGGGCAGGACCCTGAAAGGGTGGATGCTGGACGCCCCTGGCACCGACGCATATCTTTTCGACCTGGGCAATCCCGAAGCCCTGGATTATTTCTGCAGCTACATAGGCGATTTCATGCAGCGCAACGGTATCGACTACTACCGTCAGGACTTCAACATGAACGTAGACAACTTCTGGCGTGCGAACGACCGTCCGGGACGTACTGGAATATGTGAAATCAGACATATCACCGGACTGTATGCATTCTGGGACTATCTGCTGAAGCGTTTTCCGAATGCTATCATAGACAACTGCGCCAGCGGCGGACGCCGCATAGACTTCGAATCGATGAAGCGCAGCGCACCCATGTGGCGTACAGATTATAATTATGGCGAGCCTCTGGGATATCAGACCCACACATACGGCTTGAACTTTTTCCTGCCGCTCACCGGTACAGGTGTGGACAAGACCGACAGGTTCAGCTTCCGCTCGAGCCTGGGCACAAGTGTCATCTTCAACTGGAAGGTGACAGAACCCGAATTCGATATGTTCGAGTTCCAGCGCTGCTACAAGGAGTTCTTCGATGTGAGACCGTATTTCTATGAGGATTATTATCCGCTCACCTCTTATGAAGACATGACGGCCGACGACATCTGGCTGGCGTATCAACTCCACCGTCCTTCCGACGGCACGGGCTATGTGGTGGCATTCCGCCGTGATCTTGCCGGAGAACCGTCGGTTGAAGTGCGTTTCGGTGGCGTGGAAAAAGACGCCACATATGAAATTACCGACTGCGACACAGGAAAGGTCGAGGTCTTCACCGGTGCGCAGCTACGTGCCGGATATAACCTGCATATCACTGAACCGCGTGGTTCACAATTGTTGAAATACCGTAAAATCAAATAGACTATGAAAAGATTGTTCTGTATGATTGCGCTGCTGGGCATCGCAATTTGTTCTCACGCCACCCTGCGTGTCCCGGATGTGATAAGTTCAAACATGGTGCTGCAGCAGCAGACCCAGGCATCTATATGGGGATGGGCCGATGCGGGTGCCAAAGTAACTGTGATAACAGGGTGGAATTCCGCCAAATATAATGTTACTGCTGCTGAAGACGGTTCCTGGATGGTCAAGGTCAATACACCACGCGCTACATACAAGCCGGAAACTATTGTCATCCGCAGCGGCAATGAATCGATAAGCCTGGAAAATGTGCTGATTGGCGAGGTCTGGGTATGCTCAGGTCAGTCGAACATGGATATGCCCATGGGAGGCTATCCCAACGAGCCTGTGGAGGGAAGTCCCGAAATCATCAGGAAGAGCGCCGATGCCAAAGGCCTTAGAATGTGCGTGGTAGACCATGTGACTGCATTCGAGCCCCAGCAGGAAGTCGGGGGCAGGTGGAAGGAGAGCAGCCCTGAAAACACTCCTGGTTTCACTGCCACTGCATATATGTATGCCCGCGCCCTTGAGGAGTACCTGCACGTGCCGGTAGGCATCATCAGCTGTGCATGGGGCGGTGCGAACATCAAGTGCTACATGTCGAAAGAGGCCCTGCTGGGACTTGGCATCAGCAGCCAGGAGTTTGAAGAGATGCAGCATCATGAGATAGCCACCCTTGCATATTCGGTTATGTACAATGCCATGATATATCCTCTTCACAACTATACAATAAAGGGCTTCCTCTGGTATCAGGGATGTGCCAATCTCGGCCAGCGCGACTATGCCGACTATCAGAATGTGATGGCAAATGAATGGCGCAGCATCTGGGGGCTTGGCGACCTGCCTTTCTACTACGCCCAGATCGCTCCTTTCTTCTATGGTGAAGGAATCGGCTTCAATGCCGGAATCCTGCGTGACGAGCAGACCCGTGCCGAGTCTCTCATGACAAATGCCGGTATGGTTGCCACCTACGATCTTGTATATCCTTTCGAGCGCCGCCATATCCATCCCCGCAACAAGGCCGAGCTCGGGCGCCGCTTCGCCACTCTGGCTGCCGACCGCACCTACGGCATTCCTTATCTTCATTCCGAGAATCCCAAATATGAATCTTTCGTTGAAGAAGGCAACGGTACGGTTACGGTGAAATTTACAAATATGGGAAGCGGTTTCTGGGAGGAAGGGGAGTTCCCCGGTTTCATGGTGGCAGGAGAAGACAAGGTGTTCTATCCGGCAGACAACGTCTCGCTGGTAGGTACCGACCGCATCAATCTTGGCAGTTCGAAGGTTGAGAAGGTTGTGGCGGTCCGCTATCTCTGGGATGATTTTGTGATTGCCAGACTCTGGAATTCTTATCATCTGCCCATTCTTCCTTTCCGCACGGATAATTGGGACAAATAATCGGTTTTTTTGTAACTGATTGATATAATTGCACTTGTGTTTTCCTGCCGAAAAAAGCATGAAAAAATATCGAAAAAAGTGTGGAAATAATTTGCAGGGAAAGAAAAAGTGCATATCTTTGCGGTCCCTTTGAGAAACGAAGGGGACAGTTCATTGACATCT
>JAGHVP010000131.1 GCA_018064305.1 Candidatus Equibacterium intestinale
GGTAAGGTTGAATGCAGATGCCGACTTCACAAAGACAACAAAAGGCAGCCTGCTCGGCAGAATCAACATATCTGATATAAAATGCCAGAGCGACGACGGCACATTCGATCTCGGAGACATCCATATCAAGTCGCTCACCGGTGGCACAAAGTACATGGTCGGCATCCAGAGCAGCATGCTGGAAGCCCGGTACAAGGGCAGCGCATTTATCACTGACATAATCCCCGAAATCGAGGCCGCCGTGCTCAACGGCAAGCTTGACAATCTTGCGCGGAGGCTGAAGAACCGGCCGAAGTCGAATGGAAATAATTTCGACCTCGATGTAAAGGTTCTGGATTCACAGAACCTTTTCGACTACCTCGCTCCAGGCGTACACATAAGCAACGGAACCACCATCAAGCTTGCAGGTCCCGGCGACAACACAGCTGTATGCCGCATCAAATCTGACCTGCTCTCAATGAAGAACATCTATCTCCAGGACCTTGATGCCGACATAGATTTCCAGAAAGACCGCATTGATGCTGCAATAGGGGCGCAGATGTTCCGTTCGGGCAGCCTTTACGCAGCAAACGACACCATCAGGGCAACATGCACCGACAACAGCCTGATGGTTGATATAGGATACTGCAACGACCCCGACTCCCTCGACTGTGCCAGCGTACGTGCACTTGTGTCATTCCCCAACCCGAAGGAGAGCAGCCAGAAGATGCTGGCCCATCTCGGGCATTCATATCTGCGCGTAGGCGGTTCGCAGTGGAACATCGATCCGTCTTCAATCTATTTCTCCGACAAGCATATCAAGATAAACGGATTCAACCTGTTCAATGACATCCAGTCGCTCTGCGTCGACGGTGTCCTGTCTGAAAGCCAGAACGACACCTGCAGCTTTATGGTCAACAACCTTGACCTGTCTGTGCTGAACATGCTTATGAAGAATCCTCTCGGCATAGGTGGAACCGTATCTGCTGACGGCAAGATGACAGGAGCGCTTTCGCGCCCCGACCTGCTTGCAGATGTTGCAATCGACTCACTCTGTCTGGCAGACAGGGAGATAGGAAGGATTGCTCTCAAGACAGGCTGGGACGACACTCTCCACCGCATCAACATACTGGCAGAGAACCAGATTGACGGAAAGACACCTATGACCGTGAACGGATACTACGAGCCTGAGACCAACAGAATATCGACCAAGGTCTATGCAGACAGATTCGACCTGGGAATACTGGAACCGTTCATATCGGACCTTATGACAGATGTGAGCGGCTGTCTTTCTGCAGACATTGCTGTGTCCGGGCCGCTTGACACCCTCGACATCATGTCGAAGAATGCTCATCTGATTGACTTCAACGGCAAGCTGGCATATACGCAGGTGCCGTACACAATAGACGGATACATCGACATGATAGGGTCTGGCATACATCTGCGTGACCTCGATGTCAAGGATTCCGAAAAAGGAACCGGTGTCCTGAGCGGAAGAATCACCCATAACCATCTGAAAGACTTCAACCTGGACCTGAAGATAAAGGCAGAGAACCTCATGGGTTTCGACACTGATATCACAGACAACGACGTATTCTACGGAAAGGCATACGCCACCGGCAACGTATCACTTACCGGTCCACTTTCCGACCTGCTCCTGGCAGTCGATGTCACGACAGAGCCGAATACAGTGGTCAACATTCCGCTCAAGTCGGCAACCACTTCCACCACTTCAATCCTCACATTTGTCGACAACATCCCCAAACCACGCCTGTCGGCCATTGATTCCATTATCCGCGTGAATATGGCGAAAGAAGAAGCTGCTGCAGCATCAGGCAGCAACTTCGCGGTAAACGTCAAGGTCCGCGCCAACGACAACGCAGAAATCAACCTCGAGCTTGACAGCAATTCCGGAGATGCACTGAAAGTGCGCGGAGAAGGCAACATCGCCATTGCGGTGGATGACGATTTTTCAATAAAGGGAGACTACACTGTAAGCGAAGGATTCTACAGGCTGGCACTCCTTGGATTTGTATCGCGCGACTTCTCTATCAATCCCGGCGGAACTATCGGCTTCACAGGCGACATAATGCAGTCAGACCTGAACCTTACCGCATCATACAACACAAAGGCCTCCATCGGCGCCCTTGTGGCCGACAGTACCGGCACTTCGCTGCGCCGTCCGGTTTCGTGCGGCATCCGCATCTCCGACAAGCTGGCCAACCCCATGCTCGGCTTCGACATCAAGATAGACGACCTCGACCCTATGACAGAGGCAAAGATCGCCAACGTGCTCAACACCGAAGAGAACCGCATGAGGCAGTTCCTCGCCCTGATCATATCAGGAGCATTCATACCCGACGAGCAGAGCGGCATCGTGAACAACACCTCCGTATCATATTTCAATGCCACAGAAATCATGAGCAACCAGCTCAACAGCATATTCCAGCAGCTCAACATTCCTCTTGACCTTGGATTCAACTACCAGCCCGGAGGTGCCGGAAAGGATCTGTTCGACGTCGCCGTATCCACACAGCTCATCAACAACAAAGTCAGCATCAACGGCAACATAGGAAACCGCAGATACCTCACCAGCAGCAAGAACGATGTCGTGGGTGATGTGGACGTGCAGGTCAAGCTTGACAAGCGCGGCAAACTGCGTCTGAACCTCTTTTCTCATTCTGCCGATGAATACAGCAACTACCTTGACCAGACTCAGCGCAACGGCGCCGGTGTGGAATATCAGGAAGAGTTCGACACATTCAAGGAGCTCTGGCAGAAATACACAGGCAAGAATAAAAAGAAGGCGACCAGATAGGCCGCCTTCAATCTTTTTATATTTCCATCCCGCGTCATCACTCGACAGGCCTTCTTATGCAACGTACGTTGTAAAGCTTCGGTCTGACTGAGTGATACATGGAATTGATGCCCAGGTTGGTGTCAGGTTCCTGGATAAGCAGCAGTCTCTCTTCGCGGTATATGACAGCGAAAGCCTGCGCAGCAAGCCAGTTGCCCCTGGCATTTGCATAGTCACCTTCAGTTGCAGACCACAACAGCACGCAGAGATCATCCAGACGGTCGGAATCCTGCCCGACGGGCTTGAAACCGGGATAGCCATACCAACCGCTGTTCACATGGGCAGAATTACCTTCGTCTCCATATCCTGAGAACGGGAAGAACGAAGTGCCGTCTGTGAGGTCGATGTTCACACCAAGTTCAGGTACAAGGTGGATGTCAGAAAGCGTTATGTTGTCAAACACCCGTGCAGGGGGAACCTGGTATCCGGGAGGGCACGGGTCGTAGATGGTCTTCTTTACATCCACAATCTCAGTTTGTTCGAAATTCTGTCTGAGGGCGAATGAGCATGGCATGTACGGGTCACCCCAGAGGTCGGGAGTAAGGGTTCCTACCGATCCGTTGAAGTATTCGATGTCACGTCCTACGAAGAAGAAGCACATCGTAGGGTTGAGAACTGTCTCACTATACTCTTTCGAGGTATTCTGCATATATATCTTATGAGCGAGGTCGGCTTCCAGTCTGATAGGATCCTTACGGCCGAAGAAGAAGTGGTAACCGTATGTAGCGTTACCGTCTTCAGGTTTGACTGATGTTGCACCGATGCAGCGGTCCATCATCTTAACCTGGTCACCATCCGAGTTTGTAACAGTGAACTCTGCAGGACGGTCGGTGCACCAGATGAGCCAGCTCCAGAGGATTTCTTCATACTGGTTGTAGAGAGCGATAAGGGCTCCGCCTTCGTTGCCGTTGGCCTTGAAGCCGATGGTCTTGTCGGCAGAATTGAACTTGGGGTCACCATCTATGCAATCACCATCTTCCCAGATGATGGCAGCTTTGGCCTTTTTAAGGTCAGTCTTTGTGAAAGTCACAAGATTGGGGTCGTCAGTAGGCCAGAGATAATATGACTGGCCGGGGCCGAGGAGCTCCTGTGCATCGACCCAGGCGTCAAGATAACCTTCAGGTCCGTTACCCATAACAGCAGCGCTGAATGTATAGTCACCTGCCTTTGTCACCACATATGTGTTGGCTGTCTCATTCTTGCTGAGGTTCGACCCGACATCAAGAGGATCGCCAGTTTCTTCAGATGCATCCTGTGCGATGGTCACGGTCTTAGTCAAGCCTTCCGATGCGAACTCGAGGGTTGCAACACGTGCCTCTGTGTCGGTGTTCTCTGCTACTGTGATGAAGCAGTCGTCACCGTCGGGATCAACAAGAACCCACTCGCTGTCGGATGTAACTGTGTAGTCGTAGTTGTGGGTGACTCTCACGTTCAGTTCGTCACCTTCCGCTGCAACCTGGAACTCGGTTGCTGAAACCTCAAGGACGGGATCCTCGGCGGGTGCCTCGTATGCTGCCTGGTTGACTGTCACGATCACTGTGATCTCGCCATAGTTGAAGCTGATCTGCGCGCTGCGGGCGTCACCGGTGTT
>JAGHVP010000113.1 GCA_018064305.1 Candidatus Equibacterium intestinale
GGATTTTGAATGCGGAATGAAGGAGCGTAGCGGGCTACGTGACTGAATGACAAATTCAAAAGACGAAACAAGACACATAAAGATTACCAAGTTATTTTTTATGAGTTGCTAAATATATCTTGACATGGCATGTAGTCTCACACACGCATGCAATACAGCAAAGTTTAAAAGGCATAACCCGATAAAAACAACAGAGCCGCATTCATACGGATGCGGCTCTGCTGTTTTTATCTATCGTGCGGTTAGTTGACAGCACGTATTGTATATCCTGCTGCACGGTGATTAGGACCTACTTGAGGAGCATCAATTTTGTTGAAACCGAGGTAATATGCCATTGAAGGAGTAGCTGTTACAAGACTTGAAGACCAATAGTAACCGGTTGATTTAAGACCGGCTGTATTTTTTTCATTTACTTTAAACAGACCTGAAAAAGGAAGGAAAATCCAGTTTTCAGTATATCCTTCCTCAAGACCTGTGAACTTCATGCCGGCAACACCCTCATAGGTTGTAACTTCAGCCTTGCACTTTGTAGGGTCAACCAGAGTCTCAAACTCTGCAGCGGTGGGAAGACGCCAGATGCCGCCCAATATGGCATGAGCCACATCATCACTCTCTTCGAGAGTTGTAATATTATCCACATTACCGAAACTAGCCTTGACATTGTATTTGGTAAGTGTCAGGTTTGTACCTCCGCACCATTTGTAGTCTGTCCATGCATAACCATCGCCCTTTCCACTCTTCAAATGACCAGCGGCATCCTGTGCATAACCGGCTTCGTAGTATGTTTCAACGTCACCCCATGCAAAGTAGTCACCGTAATCCTCAATTCTCTCTGCACCGATATTTGTGGTTGCCCAGAAAGGACCGTCTTTCCAAAGCTGAACACCGGAGTGCTCGGGAACGGTCATGATGTTGTATGCGTTGTTCTTTCCAACCTTGTCTGCGGGAACTGAATTGTTCACGTCACCGTCTGCAGTTGTGAGTGTGAACTCGCAGTTAGCTGCCGTGGTGCCGTTGAGCATGCCCCAGAAATACACCTTGCCGTTGTCTTCATGACCTGTCATCTTCTTGCCTGCTACGGGAGTGGCTGAGAATACGAGGTCTGAAGAGAGAGTCACGCACTCATAAGCATCAACTATGTTGCATGCAAGCACATCGCCATCAGCTGCAATTGAAGTATTTACTGCATACTGAACATAACCATCGGGAATACGCATTGAAAGCCTGCCGATCACTACACCATCTTCAACAGTGTAGGCAGCTCCGCTGGCGCATGAGTAATAAACGTCGCCACCGTCAATTGTCCAGCTGTCGCCTGAGAAGACAGGAGTCTTGCTGCCGAGGTAGGGAACATATACAGCTGCCATCTTGCCTGATGTTCCGAGAGCACCGGGGGCAAGATATGAGTTGGGTGTCCATGCACCATCATTATATTCAAATTCAGCATAAGCATCTCCAATCAGGCTGCCACCCTCCGGTTTGAAGAACACAAACACCTTCTCTCCGTTTGTCCAGCCAACCGTTGCATCTGCCTTTGTATCGCTGAAGCCACCTGCTGCGATGCTGAAATCAAACTTGTATCCTCCGTTCAGTGAACTTTCATCACTGTTCTCCTTCACTGTCTGGCATGAAATTGCAGCTGCAGCAACTGCCACAAGCATAAGAATTATTTTTCTCATAGTCTTGTTGTATAAGTAACGTGCAAATTTAGATAATTAATGGTTAAATATCAACACGAAATCAACAAAAATTTTCTGCATTTAGTCAAATATCTCGTTGAGGATGGCGGCGAGACGGATTCCGCCGCGGAGAAGCTGCTGCTCCACTACCGGTGTGCTTTCAGTGACATAGTCGTATGACAGCTTGGAGCCCACGGGAGTCTTTTCATAAACCGCTTCGGCAATCTCATGCGTCTCCTTGCACCAGTCGTCGGGAGTGCCCTGTGAAATCAGCCTGATCCCGGCCCTGCCGGCAATGTCTATCTGGTCGGCCCATTCGGTGTAGGTCCATTTATGGGCAGCCTCTACAATGTCAGTATCCCAGATTGCGTGCAGGTTCTTTCCTTTGTCGAAAAACTGTACCTGCCATGTGTTGCCTCCCTTGTCGTATTTGCGTGCGGCATGCATCGGGCAGTGCACATCCCCCACGAGGTGGACGAGCATCTTGAGGGCAAGCGCTTCAGCATCTTTGTTGAGTTCACCGCTCTTCAACGCCGCCACCTGCGCATTGATTGCTGTGACAACATCCCCGGACTCACACAGTTCGGCCGTTTCGTAGGTTTCATCGGGGTCAATGTCTTTGTAATGCCAGGTCTTGGTGTAGGCAAACTCTGAGGTATGGCTGGCATTGTCCATCCAGTTGGCCCAGTAAACGATTGACTTGCCGTCAAGGATTCTGTCGATTTCCTTGGCGGCTTTCTTGGTGAGGTGGCGTTCGGCGATGGAGCATGTCACGTCATGCCCTTTCTGCCCCCATGCACCGGCTTTTGCTGTGCCTGCAACCATTCCGGTACACACGGCCAGCATCAGGAGAAAGGTTTTCTGTGATTTCATGGCTGCCAAAGGTAAGCAAATATTCCAAGAGATGAAAATCGCGGTCAGGAAATGTTCATGGTGCTGGCAGACTCCGGAATCCTGACCTTACCATGCATTGATTTCACCATCGAACATCGGTGAAAGAAAAACGGAGAATTCTCCCTTTGCTGTCATCAGACTGCCTATGATGTTTGTACGGAAATTTGCCTTGAGCGGAACATTTTCGCAAGAAGTGGCAATGACAGCACCATTTGCACTTTTCACCTCAATATCCACGGCCGACACCGACTCTCCTGATTGAGGGAATACATAAGTCATTGCAAGCGTGCGGGATCCGTCGGCTACAGATTCCCCATATAAGAGAGCACCATTGACTGTAATGTGTACCGGTTCACCCATAGCCTTACCCTCGCGGACATCGAAGCACGTACAACCGCTGACGCTGTAAGACACGCTCTTGGGTGCAAACTCCTCTGCAAAAGTCATTTCAGCGATTGCCGGCAAGTCCCGGGCAATAATATTCAGCTGAGCCAGGGGTCTGCGCAGAATCAGCCGTGTTTTATATCCGGCTTCAACCCTGCATCCCAACACACAGTTGCAGAACGCATCGGCGGCATCGTCATTGCCTCTTTCAGGCTGTAGCAGCCTGACACTCTTCAGAGATTCGGTAGAATAATACAGATCGCCTCCATCTGCCGTGCCACAGTCAGCCCAGAACAGAAAATCGTAAGTCTCTTCAGGATTGAGGTTGACATCTATAAAGGAATATTCCCTGGTTCCAGATGGAGCTGTCATGACAATTGTCTTGTAAAGATTATCTCCGTTCCAGATCTGAAGGATGCAGCGGTTGACATTTGCCGCTGCCCCATCGCCGTCGGCGGTGGCTTTTGTGAGTCCATCATCCATACTTACGCTGATGGATATGCTCGCGGAATCCTCTCCCTGAGCAATTGAGAATTTGCTGCAGCTGCACAGAATTGCTGCCACAATCAACGTAAGTATGAACGATATCCTCTTCATTTGTGCACTATTTATTATTGCTGACCAGCCGGATTGTGATTGATTTCATCAATCCATGCCGGTTTGATTTCCACGTTGACAGTTCCTTCCACAGTTAGTAAAGAGCCCAGAATATTGGTGCGATAATTCCTGCGCAACGGAACGTTTGAGAAAGTATAGTCTATGCTGTTGATGCCCGAAGTCTCGTTCTTTGCAGAGAATCCAACCTCCACCACATTGCCTTCCTCTGCGGGAGCAAGGAAATAATCCATTGAAAGTGTGTTTCTGGCACCTGCCCCAGTCTTGTATGGACTGGCATATACAGGGGCCGTGTAGGTCACCTTCTTTGGCTCTGATACAGCGCCTGTCTTGACGTTGAAGACTGTGGGGACAGTCACGGCCAGGCTCACTTCCTCGGGGACGGAAGATATGAAATGACCATAGTCGGTAAACTGAGCCCTGAGTGCAGGGATATCTGTGGCAATGACGTTCAGCTGAGCGAAAGGGCGATACAGCAGCACATTCTGCGAGAAGGTCTCTGTCACGGTCTTGTCAGCAAGAGCCGCATAAAAGGCATCGCGCTTGTCGTTTCCGCCAATATATGTACCGGCCATCTTCACTTTTGTGAGGTCTTCTGTATTATAATATGCCCCGTCACGGTTGTCAGCCCAGAACAGGAAGTCGTAGGTCTGGTCTTTGATGAGGATTATGTTCTCGAACTTGGCCTTGAGCCCACTCACCTCTGCTGTAGCTTCATAGAAAACCTTGCCGTTCCACCATACCTGCAGCTTGCACCGGTCGGCATGAATGCCGGTGCCGTCATTGTCTGACGATGCCTTGGTTGCAGCACCGCTGGAAAGGGCTGCTGTAAAGCTCACAGCAATGGTCTCTGCGCTCTCTGCAGGCTCGGGCACCTGCTCCTTTGCACAGCTTGCGAAAAGCAGTGCGGCACAAGCAAGAAGAAGCGATACTTTTTTCATAACGATTTGTATGATTATTTGTTTTTGTTTCAATCAGCTCCCGGGAAGGCGGTCAGGCCCGCCCGGGAAAAATGGTTCTATTCAAACTATCAGTTCAATACGCCAATGGAAGGATTCCATTCTTCACCGTTTTTGGTGTTACCGGAGATTAAAGTATTCTCAGGTTTTGCTTTCAGAGTTAAAGTGGCCGTATCGCCTGTAATCGTATTGTTCTTGAATGTAAAGGTGAAATCAGTGTCCTTGTTTGCATCCATAACCTTGACGATATCACCTCCTGAGAACGTGCAATTCTGTACATCAAGTCCTGCAATGTTGCCACTGTTGATCAGTATTGCCCAAGAGAACATGTTTGTAACCTGACAATTCGAAACCTTGAGAGTAGTTCCGGGAATCTGACCGTTCGTATAGACGAAGTACCTGATATCCTTGCATGAGCAGTTCTTGATTTCAATTGTTCTGGGCTGCGCGGTTTCTGAAGGCTCAATGAAAATGGCTGTCCTGTTCTTGGTATTGGGACCTACGAATTCGCAATTCTGGATAAGAAGGTTCTCAACCTTTGCATCCTTGCTGATATCAATGAATCCATTATTGAAATCTGTGCCGCTTATTGCCTGGATAGCAGGTGTGAACTCTTCCAGAACAAGCCCCTTGATGTCAGCTCCTGCAGGGATGGATATCTTGTCCACGACCACATTGTCGGCCTGCTTCAAAGTGACGTTTTCTGCGAGGGTGGCAGGTATGACAATATTGCTTACGCTCTCTTCCACTATGACCGTAGCACCTGCAACTGCCTCATCAAGAGCCTTCTCTATTGCATTGCCGAAGGTCTTGACTGTGATGCCCTCGGCGGTGTTGCTTTCATCAACTGTGCCTTCGAGGCAACGTCCCACGATTGCGCCCACATTGTAGTCTTTCTTACCGTAGAAGTTCACGGTCTGATCAGCCGTGATTGTGCAATTCTTGACGATGTTGTTCTTGATTTCGGCGCACTTGACAGCACCCGCGATGCCTCCGAGGTCACGGTATGCCTTGATGGCCAGGCCTTCTACGGTGCAGCCGCTGATTTTGCATGCATTTGCGCCATATCCAAGGAGTCCGCCGACCTTATCGCCGTTGTCATATCCTGTGCCGGTCTTTTCAGGTGTAGAAGTGACTGTGCCGTTCTTTACCATACAGTTTTGAATGGTTGCGATTCCGTCAGCCACATAGCCTAACAGTGCAGCACCGAAGTGAGCGCTTGATACATTGACATTCTCGAGGGTGACATTCTTGATTACGCAGTCCTTTCCGGTGCCGAAAAGAGCGGCAGATGCATAATCCTTGGTGTTGTCGCTGCATTTCAGGTTCATAATCTTATAGTTGTTACCGTCGAATGTTCCCATAAATGCAGTACCGGGATAGCCTGATACGTTTCCTGCAGGTGTCCACTCGCCGTTGTTCAGGTCGATGTCCTTTGCGAGCTTGACGGTCTTGCCTGCGAATGTGTTGCCGTTATTGACCTGCTGTGCGATCCAGGCGAGTTCTGAAGGAAGGCTGATTGTGTAAACGTCATTCTCGGGGGTAACGGGAGTGATCATACCGGCACTCCAAAGCTCCTCATTATATTCCGGCTCATTCCAGATAGGGATAATCTCAACGTTGACAGTAGCATCGTTGCTGAGAAGGTTTCCGGAGATATTGGTGCGGTAGTTGCGCTGCAGGGGAATGTTTGCAAAACTGTAGTCGACAGCCACTCCGTTTGATTTGAAGGTGAATGTGAGGTCTTTGAGCTCCTTTTCGGCTGTTGCAAAGAGGTAATCCATGAAGATGGTGGTCTTGGCAGCATGAGCAGAGAAATCGGCGTAGCAGCTTGCAAGGGTAAGCTCTGTGTTCTGTGCGCCTGAGGCAGTACCTGTCAGCACGTCAAACTTGGTGTAGGCCTGGCATGAGAGCTTGAAATCCTTGGGAATGTACTTGCTGTATTCACCTGCAGTGTTTGCAGCAGACATCTGGGCGTAAATCTTCTTGAGGTCCAGAGTCACCATGTTGATCTGGGCAAATGGACGGTAGAGCTTTGCAGTAATCACATTGCCCATCGCGGGAGTGTAGTCAGTCTTAGCAAAGAAAGCGTCGCGTGAATCAAGTCCGGCCACATTGGAGACAGTTTTCACCTTGGTAAGAGTGTCTGTGTCGTAAGAACCCTCAGTGTCTGCCCAGAAGGCAAACTTGTAGCTCTGGTTCTTGATGAGGATAAGGTTGAATGTGTTGGTAAGGCCGCTCTGGCCGGTCTTTTCCTGACGGTCATAGAGCTTGTCCTGAGCATCATAAACCTCCATAATCCAGTGGTCAACCTTGGTGCCGTTGCCATCATTGTCCCAAGAGGCCTTTGTCTGCTCCTCGTTCAGGAGTTGGGCCACCACTTTAACGTTCACAGTCTCACCGCTATTGGCAGAGTCTGAGATCTGTTCCTTTGCACATCCTGCCAGAAGCAGAACTGCAGAAGCGAGAATAAGTAATACTTTTTTCATAATGATTTGATATTTGTTTTGTTTCTATTGGCTCCCGGGAAGGCGGTCAGGCCCGCCCGGGAAAAAGGATTAAAGTCCGATACTGCCCCAACCGTCCTGAGCTGAGCCGTCAGGAAGAGTATTGGTTCCTGAAACAGAAATGTCGCCATTGATGGCTGCAAGCTGTGCGCGACCGCCGACCTTAGTGCCGAAGCTAAGCGCATTGACAGTGCCGACTTTTGTAATGGTTACGTCAGAAACTGAGCAATCAGTGAAGTTGTAGGTAGCAGCGCCATCGGCCTGGAGAGAACCGATGAAACCTCCGAGCTGCTCGGTGCCGGTGATGGCAACGCCTGATACCGCAACGTTCGAGAAGTCAGTGCTTGCGTTCACAAAGCCGCAAAGGCCCCCGTTGCGCTTGCACTTGGTTTCATTGAGATTGGTAATCACAACGTTGGAAACGGTTACATTGGAGATGGTTCCAGTGCTGAAATATCCGCACAGGGCACCCGACCAGTTGACAGTGTTGGCAATTGTGACGCCGTCAAGCTCAAGGTTCGTGATTGTTCCAGCCCAGTGACCGAAGAAACCGGCGCCGCCATCTTCAACAACGTCAGAAACCTTGACATTGCTGATTTTGTGGTTCTGGCCGTTGAAAGTGATAGCATAGTCACCGCTCTGGGAACCCTGGATGGGAGTCCAGGCCTCGTTGCTGAGGTCAATGTCATTTTCAATGAAAATGGTTTTGCCGTAGAATGAAGACAATGCTGAATTGATATCGGCAGCAATTGTAAACAGACCGTCCTTGGTGGCTACATGAAAGTTGCCGTTGGCATCGGTGGTGTATGCAGGATAAACAGTTGCTCCGTCGATGATGAGAATGCCGTCTTTTGCAGAAAGCTCAGGTTCGAGGATATTCTTTGTTACAGCTGCTGAACCGCCTACGGTACAATCGTTCATCGTGAGGGTGATGCCTGAACCGCCGAAGTCAACAAGGAAGTCGCTGCTGAAATCGCACTCGGTGAATGTGCTTGAAGAGTAGGGACGGCAGTATGCATATCCGCTGGTAGACTTGCCGAATGAGCACCCCTCGAAAGATGCCGTGGCAGTTCCGGTGAATGAAGTCCATCCGTTGAGAGTGGAATTGGTGACTGTGAATACGGGAGTGCCAGCGTCAACGTTGAAAGGATATACATTGTCGAAGCTGCTGCCTTCGATGTTGATGGCAGGAGAACCGCCCCATACCATAATACCGCGCCCCTTGCCTTCGTTTGCAAAGTCACAGTCTGTCACATCCATCTGAGTGTCCTGGCCACCAAGAACAAGAATATACTTGGCTGCGCCTGTAAATTTGACATTTTCGAAAGAAGATGACTTGCTGACGTTGAGAGCTCCGTCGGTGCCCTGATTTGAAGCGTCGGTCTTGATTTCGACATCCTTCAATGCAGATTCGCAGCTCAAAGCCTTGCCACTGGCTCCAGTCTTCAGCACTGTGCCGTCAACGCCGGAAACCGACAACGATTTGGCGCTCACTACAGGGAATTCGGCCTCGCCTTCGCCAAGTTTGAGAACGACGTCTGTCAGAGGGCAGTCCACATCAAGATTCTGCACGTCTGCCAAGATTGTAAGGGAAGCGGGACCATCGGTGGTATTGGCTCTTGTCAGGGCAGCATTCTCGAAAAAGATGGTTTTTCCTTCAGCACCGTTGAGAGTGACTGTGACATCTTTTCCTGCAACAGATGCGGGGAATACCACATGGGTTTCAAAATCTGCCGGTTCTTCAATCACGATGTTGGTTTCACCGCTTGCCAGTGCGTCATTGGCAGCTTCGATGGTTCCTGCAGTAACATAATTCACGTCGTGCACACCACTCCATATAGGGTCGATGGTAACGGTCCACTGTGAATCGTTGCTCATAAGCCGGCCCTTGATGTTGGTGCGGTAGTTGCTCTGCAGAGGGATGTTGGTGAAATCGTACTCTACAGGCTGTGATTTTGATGTGAGACTGAATTTGAGGTCAACCACGTCGGCAGTCTCTTTAGATGCCAGGATATAATCCATAAAGAGAGTTGTCTCGGAAGCGCCAGCGCTGAAAGGGGCATAGCTTGCAACAGCGGTAAGAGTCTGCTCTGCTGCATCTCCGGCAGTCTGAGTCTTTACGTTGAAGGTTGTGGGTACAGTTGCGACCACCTTGATATCCGAGGGTGCATATTTTGCGTAAGTTGTATCTTTCACCTCAGCCACCAGCTCATCGAGGTCGGTTGTGATGATGTTCAACTGACCGAATGGACGCTTGAGGACAACGTTCTTTGACTCAGACATCAGTGAAGTGTAGTCCACTTTGGCTGAGAATGCGTCGAGTGAGTCGGCATTGGCTGTCATTGAAGTTCTGCTGACTGCTGTGAGGTCGGTGGTGTTGTAGGCACCTTTGGTGTCGGCCCAGAACATGAGCGTATAGGTCTGGTTCTTGAAGAGCTTGAGTTCGTATGTCTGCTGGGTAGTTCCCGCTGCAACGTCCCTCTCTTCGGTGATGAATAGGTCATTCTGCGCATCGCGCACTTCCAGAATCCAGTGGTTTACCTTTGCAGCGTTGCCGTCGTTGTCGGCTACTGCCTTGGTACCTTCCGGTGCAAGGTTGGTGGTGAAAGTCACTGTCACCTGGCTGCCGTCATCTTTTGTGCCGGCAACCTGCTCCTTTTGGCAGCCTGCGAAAAGCAGCGCTGCAGAAGCGATAAGCAATAGATACTTTTTCATAATGTTTTGATGTTTAATAATTTGTTTTGTTTCAATTCGCTCCCGTCCGGGCGGTCAGGCCCGGAAGGGAAAAAGTATCTGGGATTAGTTCTCAGATTTAACTGTAACGTTCTCAAAAGTATTGCCAACAAGGGTTGCGCCCATATCGCGGCCGAGTATCTCGTGATATGTGTCAATACCTGTCTTGTAAGCATTTGTGTTGTCCTGGATGATTGAGGAGTTCTTTACAGTGCAACCGCTGATGG
>JAGHVP010000111.1 GCA_018064305.1 Candidatus Equibacterium intestinale
GTAGTATTCACTGATCCAGTCGTAGTTGAGGGTCTCCATGTCGGATACGCTCTGCTGGAATGCTGCGAAGTCACCAGTCTTCCAGTAAGTCTGGAGGGCACCTTCGTAACCTACAGGCTGCATCGAGCCGTTGGTCCAGAAAGCAAGGCTGCGGTTGTAGAGCTCACGTGAAACGTCTACACGCTCGAGTGAGTTCATTGTATCGAAATCCTTGTAAGTGGGAGAAGCCACTACAGTGGCAACACCCTGGTATGTTACAACGGGTCTTGCACCTTCCTTACCTCTCTTGGTTGTTACCACGATGACACCGTTCGCAGCCTTTGAACCGTAGATAGCTGTTGCAGATGCATCCTTCAGGACGTTGATGCTCTCGATATCGTTAGGGTTCAAACCTGTGATGGCGTTACCGATGAGGTTGATGTTGTCGAGTGAGTTGATTTCTGAAGCGTCGAGCTCAACAGGGTTCTCGTAAGGGATACCATCGATAACCCACAGAGGCTCACGGCTACCTACGAATGTACCTGAACCGCGGACACGGACCTTGGCAGCAGCACCAGGAGTAGTGGTGATGGTAGAGATCTGGAGACCTGCAACCTTACCTTCAAGCATCTGGTCTACGCTGAGTGTACCGACACGCTCGAGGTCCTCTGCGCGGACAGTTGCAACGCTGGATGTCAGCATACGTCTGTCGATTGTAGAGTAACCGGTAACGACAGCGTCTGCAATCATGTTCTTGTCTGCTTCCAGTTTGACGTTGATAGACGCCTGGCTTTCGTACTTCACCTCTTTCGGCATCATACCGATCATAGAGAACTGAAGTGTCTCGCCTTTGGAAACTTCAATTTTGTACTTACCGTCTGCGTCAGTGGCTATACCTCTCTGGGTACCCTTGACTACGACAGCAACACCGGGAAGCGGCTCGCCTTCTGTGTCAGTAACAACACCTGTGATAGTCGCCCTTACCTGAGGGAGGCTCTGCTCAGATGAAGCTGCAGACTTTGAAGTTCTTTCCGCCTGCATTGCTGTTGCTGAGAAACTCAGCATAGCAATACAAAGAATGATCTTTGTCAGTTTGTAGTTCATAATAAGTTGTTATTGGTTAATGTTATAAATGATATTCCATTATTATATCAAGCTGCAAATATACAATACTTTTCTTATAAATGAACACTTTGCAAAAAGCACTACTGAATCAGCGCTTTGCGACAAACGCCGATTAAAGATTATAAGGAAATATCAAAAAGTGCTTACGATTTTAAAGAAGCACTACCTTCCACCGCCACCGAAGCCGCCGCCGCTGAAGCCGCCTCCACCGCCGAAAGAGGCGAATCCGCCACCGCCTCCGGCCCTGAAAGTGCCTGCACCGGTGCCGATTGCATGCTGCGCTGCATTCGCATTGTGAGAATATGTGTACAGGGAGCGTGACATGTTGTTCATAGAGTACCAGAGAGAGGTCATGTCAACATCCGTAATATTTGAAAGGTCCTGATAGCAGCGGCTGAGCTGGAAGTATTCAGGGCATATCTTCTTGAAATCCTTGAACACCTGGTCGGCCATCCCGAACATTGTGGCGAATACGAGATACTCGTCCCAGAGGGCCACTTCCACGACATGGCGCTCGTCTATAATAGAGAAATCCTTGAGGAACTTCTGCAGTCCGAACAGCCTGGGCGGCTCGCCGTTCTTCATATACTGCCTGGGGAATGTGCATGAAAGCTTGTCGAACCAGTCCGACACGGATTCCTGGTGGCGGGTGATATATCTCGACAGTTCACGCTTCTGAAGGATGTGGTCTTCACCGGCAGCCCCCTTGAGGATATCATAAAGCCCTTTTTCTATCTCCTCCTCTACAAAAGGAATGTTCCTGCCGGAGATATCCTCAACGAATATCTGGGTCTTGAATTTTCCGTTTTCAGATGACTGGTGCATGCTGAGCGCACCTATGTTGAATAGTCTCAGGAAATATGCCCCGACAAGGTTCTGACGTGCCTTCGTGGTATCGAAGTTCCACGAAAGGCGGTTGTACACTCCGCTGCTCACCCTGAGATTCCTGCCATAGGGTATCTCGCGGTACCATTCAACATCCTTACCTATATATTTACGTCGTTCTATCCATCTGCGCAGAGGCACCATTGCAACGATGCCCACAAACAGCAGGACCATGGACAGCATCCCCCTCAGCAGCCCCTTCACGTCATCCTCCGGATCCACATAGTCGCTCTTATTGAAAGCCTGCGACTTGAGCGAGTCGAAAGAATCGTCGTATGTCACATCCGGGCTGAACATGCCGGGATTGAAGGCCGCCATGATGGTGACTGCCCCGGAAGAAGGCAGCGGCTCTGATGTCCGCGCCACAATCTTCCCATCTTCGAACTGTACGTCACCGTAATAATTGAACGCCCATACGTCGGCATTGTCGTGAGAGATGGAACCGGGTGCCGAGATGACGACAGTGATGTTGTCGGGAGGAGACTGGAGGCCTCTGTTGACGAACTGATAGTGGAAGCCGTCGGCATCATTGTATCCCTTGACGAAATTTGACAGTGTATATGACACCGTGTATGTGTGAAGGCCCGACGACCCGACGCCCCAGCACAGCTCGTACCCTTCCCTGCCCTTGTCCACTATGCCGCAGCGGCCGGCCTTCTGTGAGCGGGAGCGGTCGATGTTCCACCCGGGCTCGACATAGTACATCCGTCCGCCTTCGCTTACCTGGTAGTCGGACAGAGACATCACACCGAGATTTGAAAGCGGTTTGTACCACTCGGTGTTCTCGTCGTTAACATCAATGGTCCAGACTTCAGTGATACGTGCCGAACCATCACGCTGCAGACTTACGTCCACAGCGATGGACCCCACATGCGAAAGCCTGGCGAAAGACGCCACGCTGCATGCAAGAGCGGCCAGTATCAGTGAAACCTTCCTGAACATTATTTGATGACGGGCATATCTTTCTTTGCCTCTTCCTCTGCCAGATACTCACGCTGGTTGAAGTGGAGCAGCGAAGCCACGAAAGAGCTGGGCCACTGGCGCACCATACGGTTGACCTTTGTGACTGCATCATTATATACCATACGGTTTGTGCGCACAAGGTTTTCGTATTTGTTGATAGACTCCATGGCCTCTGTGTAAAGAGCGTCGGCCTTGAGTTCGGGATACTGCTCACCGATTGCTATGATGCGGCCGAGTGCCTGGGGGATACGGTTGTTCTCGTCGTTGATCTCTGCTGCAGAGCCCATCTTCGAACGCTCGCCGATAACCTCGACAAGGGTGTCATGCTCATGCTTCGAATATTTCTCGACCATCGCCACCAGGCTGCTTACAGCATCGTAACGGCTGCTGAGCTGTACTGCTATCTGCTTGAGGGCGTTGTTGGCCAGCTCATCGACATTGACAAGCTCGCGCTGGGTTTTGAAAATGTAAAGTCCTACAAGGACGACAAGTGCTACAATAATAAGTAATGCTGCCATTTTATTTGAATTTTATAATTTAATCAAGGTATAATTTGTGCCAAGTTAGAAAAAATCTATTAATGTTTAATTAATTTTGTGATATGAACCGAGCGACAAGAATCATATCTGTCACAGCCGTCCTGCTGCTTGTGTGCTTTTCTGCAGCGCGTGGAGGAGATGTCCGCCAGCGCTACATAGAGCGGTATAAAGACATCGCCATGGAGCAGATGCGCGAGAAAGGAGTCCCGGCAAGCATCACCCTGGCCCAGGGC
>JAGHVP010000243.1 GCA_018064305.1 Candidatus Equibacterium intestinale
CCCCTGTCCGGGGTCGTGAGGGTGTTCACAGCAGACATTTTGATGTCTGCGGCCCGAGCAGAAGGGCTTTAGCCCGCCGGGACGTGAGGGTGTTCACAGCAGACATTTTGATGCCTGCGGCCCGAGCAGAAGGGCTTTAGCCCGCCGGGACGGACAGGCCTCTCAGAGGCAACTGCTGACCGCATTGCTGCGCATCCGCTCAGGCGCTAGCATACATCCTCCCGCTGTGCAGGCTCGCGGAGTGGCGCAGTCAGAGGTGCCCCGGTCATTTTAGGAGTGGAGGGCAGCGGAATGCGCTGTGCCGGCTGGCTGCGTGATGGAGGTATGTCGGAATAGGGGCGCCGCTTTACGCTGAACAGGCGGGGTTTATGCCGCAACCTTGAAACCTCCTCCTTTTACAGTCGTCCCTCCGGGCCGGCCGTAATGTCGTCGATCAGTCAAGGTCTGTAACCGGCAACACCCCGCCTGTTCTTAACGCTGCGGCTTATATTCCTCCATCTCCTCCACCACGTCAGCCTTTCGCCGGCGCAGGTATTTGCGACGGCGCTACCCCCATCGTAACAGATCCGAAGGCAGTACCTCTGTCACGAACCTCATATTTCGCCGAAAATCTGAGACTCGTGATAAGGATACAACGGCTTAAGCCACATTCCATGTCGCGACTGCTGTTTTTTGCCGGGATAATTGAAAGTCGTGACATGTACGTCTACTATATCCGTGATTTGCTTCTAGCGGTACCACAATGCACCTCCGCTAGAAAATAATGCAAGGAATAGTTTTGGAAATAGTAAAACATTTTATTAAATTTGCTAAAGCGTCAAGTCGGATAGTCCCCCATTAATTCTCAAATACATTAATGAGGGGGGGGCAACTATCAGATAATCAATAAAATGCAAAGACCCCTTGCACAAAATAAAACTGAATTCTTATGAGAAAGATATTACTCTCCGTGAGCTGTTTACTGGTAACTTTGCTGTCAGGTATTGCTTTGGGATGGTTAAGCCATATTAGATCTGTCCCAAGAGTCTGGCTGATAATTGCATCTGTAGTGTTACTCGGAATTGTCACAACTATGGTGGTGCTGATAAAGAAAGGTGATTGGGGGCTATACATGGAACAAGTACCTGTTTCGGTCAGAATTGCTGCATCCTTCTTGGTCAGTTTCACATTTTTCAATGCACATTTCTTTTTCACTGCATTCAATACTTATCAATTCTTCAGTGGTCTTATCGGAGGAGCATTGTCTGCATTAATACTATACAGACAATTAAATCGTTCAGTTCCCCCAAAATAAGACTTCCCATGATTTTGTAGAATCCGTAAAAGATCCGGCTTCTAATACATTCATACACAGAGCCCTGAGAATCAACATTTCTCAGGGCTCTGTGCGTTGGCTGCGCACGCCGCAGCTATGTCCCGCGTCAGCGCAAGCGGTCCGAAAACAGATGCAGGAGGATGTAAGCAAGCGCCTGAGCGTAAGCGAAGAGAGCGCGTCCTCCTGCACTGTTGCGGCCGCGTAGCCAAAGCGGGACATGCTTAAGACATAATTTTTGTGAACTTTCGAAAAATAGCATAAATTTGAAAGTTTTATCTTGCGATAATTATGCAGAAGCATACATATACATACGAAAAACCCTTTGCGCTGGAGGCTGGAGGCACTCTGGAAGGGATTACAATCTGTTACCACACGTCTGAAGGAGAGCGTGCTGGAAGAAAGGTGGTATGGATCTGCCATGCCCTTACTGCCAACAGCAATCCCGAGGAATGGTGGGACACCCTCGTGGGCCCCGGCAAACTGTTCGACACTGAAAAGTTCTTTGTGGTGTGCGCAAACATCCTGGGTTCGTGCTACGGCACCACAGGGCCTGCCACATACCCTGCAGCCCCTCTCAACAAGTTCCCCCTGGTTACAATCAGAGACCTGGTGAACGCCCATGAAGTGCTCCGTGAACATCTGGGCATAGAGGCGATAGACTTTCTGGTAGGCGGCTCCAACGGCGGCTTCCAGTCGGTTGAATGGGCGGCAAGCTATCCCGACAGGATAAAGAACGTATGTATGCTGGCCACATCGGCCATTGTAAGCCCCTGGTGCACTGCCACCCTCGAGGCGCAGCGCATGTGTATCAAGGCCGACCCCACCTTTGACGAGGCGGAGGATGCGCGCGGAGGAGCGAAAGGTCTTGCCGCGGCCCGCAGCAACGCTTTGCTGACATACCGCAACTACGAGGGATACCTCCGCACCCAGAGCGAGCCCGACCCCGATTTCCTTCAGGCACACCGGGCCGTGACCTACCAGCAGTATCAGGGCAAGAAGCTGGTAGACCGCTTCGACGCCTATTCATATTACAGCCTCACGCTTGGTGTTGACACCCACAATGTAGGGCGTGGGCGCGGCGGTGTGGATGCTGCCCTGAAGCGCATCTCTGCAAAGACTCTTGCCATAGGCATCGATTCCGACATCCTTTTCCCCGTAGATGAAAGCAGAAGGCTGGCGGAAGGGGTGCAGGACGGCGCACTGGAAGTGATATCATCAAATTTCGGCCACGACGGATTCCTGCTCGAATATAAGCAGATCGCTGCGGCCATCCGGAAACATTTCGATATTTTTTAAGATATAAACAACATGCAAGTACTCAAGTTCGGCGGATCATCTGTGGCAAATGCCACAAACATGACAAAAGTGGTCGATATCGTGACCAAGGCTGTCAGCATCGACAAAACCATTCTTGTGGCTTCTGCAATAAGCGGCGCCACAGATGCACTTATCGAAATCGGCCGAATGGCGGAGCGCAGCGATGAAGGCTATGAAGCTGCACTGGCAAAGCTCGAAGAGCGCCATCACGTAATTATTTCAGAACTGATTCCCCAGTATCTCCAGGCTGACATAAACGACGAGACTGCAGCCCGTTTCAAAGAGCTGAAAGGCATCTGCAAAGGTGTGTTCCGCATCAAGGAACTCACCTGCCGCACCCTTGACCTCATCATGAGTTTCGGAGAGCTGCTGTCTACCCGCATCCTTGCAGCCAAGTTCACCTCGATGGGCATCAACTGCCGCTGGGTGGATTCAAGAGAGATTGTAAAGACATATTTCGACCTGTCGCAGAACCTGGTGGATGTGGATGCCACAAACCAGAATGCTCAGGACTATTTCAACGACACCCGCGCCAAGCTTTATATCATGCCGGGCTTCATAGCATCGGATGCCACCGGCCGCACCACCACCCTCGGCCGCGGAGGCAGCGACTACACTGCTTCCCTGCTGGCTGCTGCAATAGGTGCGCGCAGGCTTGAAATCTGGACAGACGTTTGCGGTATGATGACGGCCGACCCCCGCATCGTTCCCGAGGCAAAGACAATCGAGCACATATCTTACCGTGAGGCGCTGGAACTTTCGCATTTCGGTGCCAAGGTGGTGTATCCCCCTACAATCCAGCCGGTTGTTGGAAAGGCCATCCCCATCCTGGTGAAGAATACATTCGACCCTGACGGAAAAGGCACCCTCATAGAGCGCAACCCGCCCGAGGGCATCGGCAGCGTGAAGGGCATAAGCAGCAGCAACAAGCTGGCCATCCTCTCTATGGAGGGCAGCGGCATGGTGGGCGTGCCCGGCTATTCAAGCCGCCTGTTCGACGTTCTTTCGAAGAACGAGATCAATATCATACTCATCACCCAGGCCTCTTCGGTCCACACAATGCTGGTGGTTATCGATGAAAAAGATGCCGCAAAGGCCAAGAAGGCAGTGGACGAGCTGTTTGCATACGAAATCAGCCTCAAGAAGCTGGAGCCTCTGAAGGTGGAGAAAGGATATTCCATCATCTCGCTCGTGGGTGACGACATGAAGAGCCAGAGCGGTGTCACAGGACACATGTTCGATGCGCTTGGCAACGCCGGAGTCACAATCCGCGCCATCGCACAGGGCTCGTCTGAAAGGAACATCTCTGTGGTTATCCGCACCGACGATGTGAATGATGCAGTGAGGGCTATCCACAGCGAGTTCTTCAGTGAATATCAGCACACCCTCAACCTCTTCATCGCAGGTTTCGGCAATGTCGGACGCCAGCTTGTGAATGTCATTGCCGAGAACGGCAGTGCAATGAATGTTGTGGGAGTATGCTGCAGCCGCGGCCGCGTCATCAACAAGAGCGGTCTGGAGCTGGACGGGATTGCACCAGCAATCGATGCAATGCCCCGTTCGCAGCATTACAACACTGCGGATTATATAGACGAGGTGATTGCCACGGGCCTTCCCAACTCGATTTTCGTAGACTGCACTTCAGACATGGGCATTGCCACCAAGTACCCCGTGCTGCTTTCTGCCGGTGTGAGCGTGGTGACATGCAACAAGATAGCCAACTCACTGGATATGAACCTCTACCGTCAGATCCGCAACTGCGCCGCCGAGGGCAAGGCTCATTTCTACTACGATACCAATGTGGGTGCGGCACTGCCCGTTATCCACACTCTCAAGCAGATGGTGAGCAGCGGCGACAAGATTGAGCATATCGATGCGATTGTGTCTGGAACGCTGAACTACATCTTCAGCGAGTACTGCCACGAAGGCAGCACCAAGACTTTCGCTTCGATTGTGCGCGAGGTGAAGGAGCTGGGCTTCTCTGAGCCTGACCCCCGTACCGACCTCGAAGGCATCGACGTACTGCGCAAGGCCATCATCCTGGCGCGTGAGACCGGTGCGGCTGTAGAGGCCGAGGATGTGAAGGTAGAAGGATTCCTGCCTCAGGAGTGCCTGCAGGGCAATGTAGAGGACTTCTTCGCTTCGCTCGAGAAGAACGAGGATTATTTCGCGCAGCTCCGTGCCGGTGCAAAGGCGAAGGGCGGCAAGCTCCGCTATATGGCTGAGATCGAGGGCGACAAGGTTTCAATCGGGTTGAGGTGCATTACCGCAGAACATCCTTTCTTCAGCTATGAAGGGACCGATTCGGCAGTATCCATCTCCAGTGGATTCTATCCTTTCCCTGTAGTCATAAAAGGTGCGGGAGCCGGCGGCCGGATCACTGCGGGCGGTGTGTTCGGAAACATCTGCCTGTGCCGCAAATAGGTAATAACTGATAACTTACAATATATTTTCTTCAAAAATGAAACAATACAGAGTGGCCGTGGTCGGTGCAACCGGCCTTGTAGGCAGCAAGATGATAGAGGTTCTGGCAGAGGAGAATTTCCCCGTAGCAGAGCTTATCCCCTGTGCATCAGAGCGTTCAGTGGGTAAAAAAATACAGTTCCAGGGTAAGGAGTGGACAGTGGTTTCACTTGAAGACGGTGTGAAGGCAGCTCCCGACATCGCCATCTTCTCTGCAGGTGCCACAGTTTCGAAAGAGTGGGCGCCCAAGTTCGCCGAAGCCGGCAGCAGGGTGGTCGACAACTCTTCGTGCTGGCGCATGGACCCCACAAAGAAGCTTGTGGTTCCCGAAATCAACGGTGCCGTGCTCACAAAAGACGATATGATCATAGCCAACCCCAACTGCTCTACAATCCAGATGGTGCTGGCACTTGCCCCGCTTCACAGACGCTACCAGATAAAGCGCGTGGTTGTATCTACATACCAGTCAGTTACAGGAAGCGGCATGAAAGGTATCCACCAGATGCTGCGCGAACGCGGCGAAAAGGCGCAGGACCTTCCCAACGCATATCCCCACCAGATCGACCGCAATGTGATTCCCCATATCGACTCTTTCCTTGAGAACGGATACACCAAAGAGGAGATGAAGATGACCAATGAGACAGTCAAGATCTTCGGTGACGAGAATATCCTGCTTACAGCCACCACGGTGCGCGTGCCCGTGACAGGAGGCCACAGCGAATCCATCAACGTGGAGTTTGCCAATGACTACGACCTTGCCGATGTGAAGGCAATCTATGCCAACGGTGAGGCTCCGGGCTGCGTCCTCTGCGACGACCCCGCCAACAACGTCTATCCCATGCCTCTTGACGCATTCGGCCGCAACGAAGTGTTTGTAGGACGTCTGCGCCGCGACTTCTCGGCTCCTAAGTGCCTGAACATGTGGATTGTAGCCGATAATCTCCGCATCGGTGCCGCCACCAATGCAGTGCATATCGCCCGCTATCTCATCGACAACGTGCTTTAAATATGAAAAGGTTCCTTACCATCGCTTTTGCATTGATTCTATCTGCCGCTGCCCTCTCTGCGCAGGAGCAGGCTTCATATTATCCCAGACAGACCGAGTGGCTTGAGATGGCATATCAGATGCGCCCCGTGCTGCACGAGACCGTTGTCTGCCCTGTGGGTGCAGTGCGCGCCGTGCAGGATCCTGCAGCATACCAGGGTTGGAGATACGAGCCGTGTGAAGGATGGGAAGGAATGGAAAACCGCAGTTTCAGGGAGATCAAAGAGATCACCCTTGACTTCGGCAGACACTATACAGGTTATTTCACCTTCAGGATAAAGAGCCTGCGCGACTGTATGGACGGCCCCATCCGCCTGCGCCTCCTCTTCGGCGAGATGCCGTCGGAGATGAACACTCCGCTGGACCCCTGGCCCGAAGGATGCCTCAGCCGCGGCTGGATGCAGGAAGAGATTCTCACCATCATCAACACCGACCAGGACATCACCCTGCCCCGCAGGATGTCGTTCCGCTACCTGAAGATAGAGCTTCTCGGCACCAGCCAGTCATACGAGTGGGCCATCGACCATATCAGCTTCAGGGCAGTTTCATCTGCAAAGGATGTAAAGACCGCGCTGCAGCCCGGTGCCCCGCAGATCATCCAGGACATCAACCGTGTGAGCATCGAGACTCTGCGCGAGTGCATGCAGACATTCTTCGAAGACGGTCCCAAGCGTGACCACAGGCTGTGGATAGGCGACCTCTACCTGCAGTCTCTTGCAAATGCATACAGCTTCCAGAACTGGGACCTTGTGCGCCGCTGCCTCTACATTTTCGCCGCCCTTGCCGACCCCACCGACGGCCGCCTGCACGGCAATGTGTTTGAAGACCCGATGCTGCACCCTCAGTATCAGAACTATATGATGACATACGCGCTGCTGTATAACTCCACTCTGCTGCAGTATATCCGCGATACAGGCGACCTTGAAACCGCCCGTGACCTGTGGCCGGTGGCGCGCCGCCAGGTTGAGGATGCGCTTTTCAGCGTGGGTGACGATTATATCTACGATATGGCAAGGAAACCTTCGTGGTGCTTTATAGACTGGCGTGACGGGTTGGATGCGACTGCCTGTGTCCAGGGAGCAGTGATTTTCGGTCTTGAAGAGACTTATGCCATTGCAGAGGCCCTTGGCTGCACCGCCGAGGTGAAGGAGTGGCCCAAGATTGCAGCGAAGATGAAGAGGGCTGCCTACAGGCGCTATTTCGACAAGGGCTCCGGGATGTTCCTGAGCAACGGCCAGGCATCTGTGCAGAGCCAGATGTGGATGGTGATGGCAGGTGTGCCTTCTGCAAAGGAGGGTGCCGCCGCGCTGCGCAACGCGCTGTCGTCTGAGAATGCCCTCAAGCCGGGCACTCCCTACGCGACACACTATCTTGTCGAGGCGATGCTACGCTGCGGGATGAACGATGAGGCTCACGACTATCTGGTTGATTACTGGGGAGGTATGGTGCGCAAGGGCGCCGACACTTTCTGGGAGGCCTACGACCCCGGCAACGACAATATCTCGCCCTACGGCTTCACTCCTGTCAACAGTGCCTGCCACGCCTGGAGCTGCACCCCGGTGTACTTCATCCACAAGTATCCCGAGATTTTCCAGAAGTAATTGATTGAACCTTAATACCGATATATTATGTCAAATACCGCCTTCAAAGTACTGTTTTTTGCTGCCGCACTGGTCTCTGTTGCTGCAGTTGTTTCCTGCAACCGCTCCAAGAAATCTGCAGAACCCGCTGCGGAAGAAGAGGAGGTTATTGTAAGTGACGTAAAGTATAATTCTGAAACAGGCTCCCTCGAGTGGCCCGGCGGCTCTTACCGCCTGATTACAGTCGAGCCCGGCACCTTCACCATGGGTCCCAATGCAAAGCAGGAGGCCGATGCCAGGGATTGGGAGAAACCTGCCCACCAGGTCACTCTCACCAAGTCTTATATGATTGGTGAAACAGAGGTGACACAGGAGCTCTGGGTGGCTGTCATGGGAGAGAACCCCAGCATGACCGAAGGTGAGAATCTTCCTGTGGAGTGTGTCAGCTGGAACCTCAGCCACGAATTCATAGCAAGGCTCAACAAGATCACAGGACTGGCTTTTTCACTGCCCTCAGAGGCTCAGTGGGAGTTTGCTGCAATGGGCGGCAACCTTTCGCAGGGCTGCATGTATCCCGGATCTGACAATCTTGACGAGGTGGCATGGTACCAGGATAATTCCGGCAACACTGTCCATCCGGTAGCTCAGAAGAAGCCCAACGAGCTGGGCATCTATGATATGGCCGGCAATGTGTGGGAGTGGTGCGAAGACTATTATCGCGGCGCATATCCCAGCGCAGAGCTCCAGACCGACCCGCTTGAGACTGCAAAGAGCGACAATATCATCCGCAGAGGCGGCTGCTGGGGTGGTTTCGCATATTTCTGCCGCCATTCTTTCCGCGCCGGTCTCGGTCCCTCCCTGGGCGGCAACAACTGCGGTCTCAGAATAGTGCTGAACTAATAAAGGGCTGCCGCGGGGGGGGGGCTGAGGCAAGGATTTTACGCCGAGTTCTTTGCGAGCATTGATTTTTTGTTCTAACGGTACCCACCGCTAGAACAAAAAAATGCTACGACCTCTGTTTTCTAAAGGAAATACTTGACAATTGGTATTGTTGAGATTATCTTTGTGAAAAATGTTGTTGGTATGAGGCGGAGGAAGTCAGATTATTTCAGAGCGGATGCTGTTCAGCATATTTATCAACGCTCCTACGACCACGGGGTTATTTTCTATACTCTAGCCGACCGGCTGGTTTACTATTCATTGGCTGCTGTTAAATCCAAGGCTCATGATGTCAGGATTACTGCCGCCTCTATAATGTTCACGCACGTTCACCAGGCTGCGGTGGCAGCTTGTCTGGCTGACATACGGGAGTATCTGCATGATCTGAATTCTTCATATTCGCGCTTGTATAACTGCCATTACTCAAGGCAGGGAAGGCTGTTTGAAAAACCGCCTGGACGTTCACAGAAGACGACACTAAAAGATAAACGCTCAAATTTCATATACGTTTCCAACAACCATGTCGAAAAGCGGCTTTGCTCCGAGGCTGTTCAGGAAAGATGGTCTCTCCTGGCATATGCCATATCAGACCACCCTTTTTCAGCAGCGCTTGACCTTAAACATGCCTCACCCACCCTGCAAAAAGCCATCAGGCTCGTCAATCGCAGATATTCAAAGCTCAAGGGGCTGGAATACTGCGACCTTGAAAAGATTCTTCCGTCGTTGGACAGTACAGAACGTGAACAGTTCGCGGACTATGTCATCAGCCGTTATGCCTTGGTCGACTTCTCTTATGGCATAAATCTGTTTGGTGATATCTCACAGACACTTACTGCTGTCAGTTCCACAACTGGCGGGGAATATGAAATACGTGAAGATTATGATTCTTTTTCCGATACGGCATATTCTGAAATGATTGCGTATATGCAGAAGTCAGGCAGGCTCAAGGATGTGTATTCAATGAATACCACCGAAAAGAATTCATACTTGTTCGATATTTTGAGGCATACTTCCGCCACATTGTATCATTTGCGAAAGTTTTTTCATGAGGATTCTGGCGCCTGTCATTGATTTATTTGTTCTAACGGTACCAAAAAGTACCACCGCTAGAACAAAAAACGAGGTATCCCCCGTCTCAACGGGATTTCGTCGTGGCTGACGCCGCCGAACCCCCGTCTCAACTGGGATTTCGTCGTGGCTGACGCCACTCCGACATCCCCTCCCCGCTGCCGCGGGGGCCCTGAAAAGCGTCATGAAAAAAACCGATGCTCGAGCAAGCTCGGCACCGGTTGTTTTTTCATTCCGCTTTTCGTTGAGATAGGGGGATTCGAACCTCCACAGACAGAACCAAAATCTGTAGTGCTACCATTACACCATATCTCAGTCTGCCATAACCCGTATGGTGGCGCAAATATAATGATTTTTTTGATTTCAGCGGAGAGGCCGGAAAAAATCAGCGGCGGGCCTTGAAAAAATCTGAAACGAGCGTGCCGCACTCTTCGGCCAGAATGCCCTGCTGCACAGTGGTTCTGGGATGGAGCAGGGAAGGGGTGAAGAGGGTGAAGCCGCGCTTGGGGTCGGTGGCTCCGTACACGATGCGCCCTATCTGTGCCCATGCAAGGGCGGCGGCACACATGGGGCAGGGCTCCACGGTGACGTAGATGGTGCACTCTGAAAGATACTTGCCGCCCAGATAGTCGGTGGCGGCTGTGATGGAGAGCATCTCGGCGTGGGCGGTGGGGTCGTTGAGAGTTTCGGTGAGGTTGTGGGCCCTCGCAATGACGCGCCCTCCGCACACTATGACAGCTCCGATGGGGATTTCGCCCTGTTCACCTGCCTGACGGGCCTGTGCCAGAGCCTCGCGCATATATTTTATGTCAATTTCTTCCATAATGTTGGGTAATTCAACCGCAATTTAGCAAATTTGTGACAATTATGACAAATTGTCACGAAAAGCGGCGTGGCACTCAATTTGTCTTATCAGGAGCCACCCTGAACAAGGAACAAATTAAAAAATAAATATAAAATTCTTAACATTATGATCAAACCATTGGCAGACAGAGTATTGGTAGAGCCTAAAGAGGCCGAGACCAAGACAGCGAGCGGACTTTTCATCCCCGATTCAGCAAAAGAGAAACCCCAGCAGGGTGTTGTCATTGCAACAGGCCCCGGCAAGAGCGACGAGAAGATGGAACTCAAACCCGGTGATACAGTAATGTATGGCAAATATGCAGGTCAGGAAGTATCTTGCGACGGCAAGGACTACCTTATCATGCGTCAGAGCGACATCATAGCAACTATCGAGTAATCATTTAAAAAGAAATTATCATGGCAAAAGATATAAAATTCAACATTGAAGCACGCAACCTCATGAAAGAGGGTGCAGATGCTCTTGCAAATGCAGTTAAGGTAACCCTCGGTCCCAAAGGCCGCAACGTAATCATCGACAAGAAGTTCGGTGCTCCCCACGTTACCAAGGACGGTGTGTCTGTAGCAAAGGAGATCGAGCTTGAAGACCGCTTCCAGAACATGGGTGCACAGATGGTTAAGCAGGTTGCTTCCAAGACCAACGACCAGGCAGGTGACGGTACAACCACTGCAACAGTGCTTGCACAGGCCATCATCAACGTAGGTCTCAAGAATGTCACTGCAGGTGCAAACCCGATGGACCTCAAGCGTGGTATCGACAAGGCTGTGGCAGCTGTTGTTGAGGACCTCCACAAACAGAGTCAGGAAGTTGACGACGACTACTCTAAGATCGAGCAGGTTGCCACTATCTCTGCAAACAACGACGAGACTATCGGCCGCCTTATCGCAGAGGCCATGAGCAAAGTGAAGAAAGACGGTGTCATCACAGTTGAAGAGGCCAAAGGCACTGAAACTGAGGTGAAGGTTGTTGA
Source organism: Candidatus Equibacterium intestinale (assembly GCA_018064305.1). Classification (GTDB taxonomy): domain Bacteria; phylum Bacteroidota; class Bacteroidia; order Bacteroidales; family UBA932; genus Equibacterium; species Equibacterium intestinale. Next base: position 11,560 of record JAGHVP010000243.1, read on the forward strand.
AGGCATGCAGTTCGACAGAGGCTACATCTCTGCATATTTCATGACAAATCCCGACAAGATGGAGACTACTCTCGAGCAGCCGTATATCCTTATCACAGACAAGAAGATCTCTGCAATGAAAGATCTTATGCCTATCCTCGAGCCCGTTGCACGCGAAGGCCGCGCACTCCTCATCATCGCTGAGGATGTAGACGGTGAGGCTCTCACAACACTGGTTGTGAACAAGCTCCGCGGCACACTCAAGGTGGCTGCAGTGAAGGCTCCCGGCTTCGGCGACCGCCGCAAGGAGATGCTCCAGGACATCGCCATCCTTACTGGCGGTGCAGTGATCAGCGAAGAGCGCGGCTACACTTTCGAGAACGCTACAATCGATATGCTGGGTCAGGCAGAGAAAGTTTCAATCGACAAGGATACCACCACTATCGTTGACGGTGCAGGCGATCCCAACGAGGTCAAGATGCGCGCAGACCAGATCCGCTCACAGATCGAGTCTACCAACAGCGACTACGACCGCGAGAAGTTCCAGGAGCGTCTTGGCAAACTGGCAGGCGGTGTGGCAGTCCTTTCAGTAGGTGCTGCAAGCGAGATCGAGATGAAAGAGAAGAAAGACCGCGTTGAGGACGCACTCAATGCAACCCGCGCAGCTGTCGAGGAAGGTATCATCGCAGGCGGCGGAGTGGCATACATCCGCGCAATTGAATCTCTCAAGGGCCTCAAGGGTGCCAACGAAGATGAGCAGACAGGTATCAACATCGTTGCACGCGCAATCGAGGAGCCTCTCCGCACTATCGTTGAGAACGCAGGTGTAGAGGGCAGCGTAGTAGTTCAGAAGGTTAAAGAGGGCAAGGCTGACTTCGGTTACAATGCACGCGCCGACAGATATGAGAATCTGCTTGCTGCAGGTGTCATCGATCCTACCAAGGTTACCCGCGTGGCACTGGAGAATGCCGCATCAGTAGCAGGAATGTTCCTTGCCACCGAGTGCGCAATCACCGACCTCCCCGAGGAGACTCCCGCAATGATGCCCAACCCCAATGCAGGCATGGGCGGCATGATGTAATCATCAGACACACAATATCAGCAGAAAGGCTCCGGAGGTTCCGGGGCCTTTTTTGTTAAGGTGGGGCAATATATTATCTTTGTACCTGACAATCATCCGGACAGTTATGAAGCTGAAATGTCTTTCTGCGGTTATCATTATGGCGCTCGCGGCGGCAGGCTGCGGGGGCATGGTGGAGAATGGACCGGACAGAGACAATACGCACAACCAGGATACCATCGCCCCTGCGGTTGTGGATACGCTGTTGCCAGATGATCCAGTGGTTCCTGATGAACCTGTAATTCCCGAAGAACCTGTGGATCCGGTTGACACTACTGACAGTGTCATTGTCATACCTGTCCTTGTGGATTCTGTCATGTTTGACAGGGATACCCTCACCATGACGGCTGGTGCGGCAGACACCCTTTCAGTGACGGTACTTCCTGAGAATGCCACTGATACGACCATCGTATGGAGTACTTCTGACAGCGGGGTGGCAATTGTCAGCAATGGAATAATAACGGCAGTGGGAGCCGGCTCGGCCGTAATCACGGCAGTGGCGGGTGATGCATCTGCCAGCTGCAGTGTGACAGTCAGCCGTATTGAGCAGCACCTGAGCTTTGAGAAAGGGTATATGAGAATCCTCGTGGGACCTTCCGAGAAATACAGCACCGGTACCTACTATACGCTGCCGCAGGTCCCTGACGGAGCCATGACTGAGGTCAGCTACAGTTCATCTGACCCTTCAATCGCCGAAATCAGCGGAGACCGCATCATATTCTATGATTACGGTATTGTGACAGTGACGGCGACGGCGGCCCGTACAGCCTGCTATGCAGAAGATTGCGCATCATATAATATGAATGTTGTCATGACGGACTCGTTCAACCTCGAGAATCATTATGTCAGCGCTTATCTTGATGAGGCAGTGAGACGGTACACCGATGTCAACTACAATACTGTCTGCCTTGTCAAGTCGTACTGCGCCAACTCGTCTTCGAACAGGAAGGATATCCCGGCTCCGGCAATGATTTACTGGGAGAAGTCGTCTCCAAAGGTGGCGGCTGAAGTGGTGGTCTACAACAATCCACGTATGGACGACGATGGTGTCACAAGCGTCTACACCACTGCCGACAGCGCCGCAGTCTACAACCTCATACCGGGAGAAAAGTATTACTACAAGGTCATAGAGGGCAGAGACACCGTCAAGAGCGGCAGCTTCTCTACTGAAGGCAGGTGCAGGATGATGAAGGTGAGCAATACCTACGGCGCCGGACATGCCAACAACTGCCGTGACATAGGCGGGAAGAGGACAATCGACGGCCACACCGTCAGGTACGGCCTCATTTACAGAGGCACCAACATGGATGCCACCACCAACCATGAAAAATCGGTCCTTATCGACGATATGGGCATAAAGACAGACATAGACCTGCGTGACGGGACGCCGTCTGCAGTCCATTCGTCCAACCCTTATGGAATGGGTGAGTGCAACCAGCCTTTCTATTCAGTCAGGTGGGATGTAGACTATGTATATGCAGGGTTCAGTTACTTCACCGACCTGGTGAAACGGGACAGGATACGGAAGATATTCGAGGGCATCGTCAATTCAGTTACAAACGGAAAGCCCTGCTATATCCACTGTGCAGTGGGGGCCGACAGAACCGGCTATGTGTGCATGCTGCTCGAGGCCGCACTCGGTGTAACCTTGAAGTGGTGCTCGATAGACTATGAACTGACATCGTTCAGCTGTGCGGGTGACAGGAGCAGGGATGGCTCGAGCGCCGATTTCTTCTTCACAGAGGGGCGCCGCTACATTGCAGGCTACAGCAATGCCTCATTCTGCGAGAATGCGCGCAGGATACTGCTTGATGCAGGCATCACACAGGCGCAGCTGGATGCCCTGCGCAGCGCTATGCTGCAGTAGCACGTGGCACTGAATAAAATACTATATTTGCGCGGAATAATCTTCAGAAATAATGAATAAAATGAAAAAGTTATTATTGCTGTTTGTGACACTGTCCACCATGTTTGCGGCAGTATCATGTATCGATAAGAATGATGATCCCCTTGATCCGGAAGATATAGTTGATGGTGTCGGTGGAGGCATGCTGAGGCTTACTGTGAAGGGTGCGAAGCTGTACACTGTAAGCAGCATTGAGATTTCGTACGCAAATCCGGCAGCACCATTTGGGGAAGGTGGAGCGAGAGATATGTTTGGTGTGGATGTGCCTGATGTACAGCTTAATGAGAAAGATGGCATACAGTTCGAGATTGCCATGGCCCACAGGACATATAATGATGTGCAGGTTAAGCTCATGTTCACCGACCGCGAGCCGGTTGAGGTGACAATCTTCGAAACCATGGAGCTTGAGCGTGGCGAAGTGACTCATGCAGAAATAACATTGCCCGAGATACCGGGTTATGCTGCAGGCAGGCTGGTGAGGTTGGATGCCAGCTGGGTTGTGCAGCCGGCAGAACTTACAGCCAAGGTGGCAGAGATGGCAGGCTTTTCAGCCGATTCTTTCCAGTATGCCTTTCTGATGATGATTCTGAACCAGTATGTCGTGAATCCGGTGCATCTGGACCGCATCATCTACTATACCACAGACCCTGCTGGCGACTTGGTGGAAGCATCAGGAGTGGTGGCGCGTCAGGTAGGCGCAGCCGGTGAAGCCTTGGATTACACCAGGCTGGTGAGCTTCCAGCACGGCACCTGCAGCATTTCTGCAGCACCTTCGTATCAGAGCGGCATCACTGCCGAGCTGCTGCCGGTAAGCATCACCAATCCCGATGCCCCGGCAGACCGCTATGTGGCACTTATGGCGGATTATCTGGGATATGGTGTAAGCCAGACTGCCGACCTCCAGCATCCCTATATGCACACTAAGCTCACAGGCAGCACCTGTGCCGACATGCTCTCTGCAGCAGAAGAATTTCTGGAAGGAGCCGGCATTACCGTTCCAGGCGGCAAGGTCGACCTGGTGGGATATTCACAGGGCGGCGCTGCCACAATCCAGACGCTGCTTGAGCTCGAGAGCAGGGATTTTCCCGACGAACGCATCAACGAGGTTTATGCAGGTGCGGGTCCCTACGACCTTATGGCCTTCTTTGACTTTTTCATGAACAATGATAATCTTTACGGCCGCACAGGCTTTGTGTCATATACATTCAGAGGAATCTGCTACGGAGAGAATATCTCTGTCGACTACAGCAAGATCTACAACCCTTCCCTGATGGAGAAGGTCAATCTTGAGAATGTGTTCAGCACCAAGCAGCTGGATGAATGGCACAGCATCCTGGGCAGTGATATGAAGGCTGTCCTGCATCCTGATTTCTTCAAGGACAACTACGGCGGCAACAAAGAGATAATCCGTCTTGCAGAGGCTATTGAAAGCAATTCGGTCATCAAATATGGTGAACCCAGGAATGTGGCGAAGATCAGACTCTATCACAGCCGGACTGACGGCACTGTGCCTTATGTATGTTCGGAAAACCTCTGCAAGGCATGGCCCAATCTCCAGGAAATAAATATCCTGAAAACACAGTCCGACCATTTGAAGGGGGGCGTAGAGTTTATGCTTGACTACTGTGGCCTTGGCGACCTGGCGGCGCTGCTGTAAACCTAACTGCTTTTTTTCAGATATGAACGCACTGATTGCTTCCGCTCCGATCCTTCTGGTTGTCGTGCTGATGATTGTATTCAACTGGCCGGCAAAACGTGCTCTAACATCAGGATGGTTACTGACTGTGCTTGTGGCGCTGTTTGTATGGAAACAGGACACCCTCACCACCGCCGCCTGGGCGCTGGACGGCTTCCTGGAGGCCATCGGCACCTTCACCATCATCTTCGGAGCAATCCTGATAATGAACACCCTGAAGCATTCCGGGGCTGTGGTGGCAATCCAGAGAGGCTTCAACAATATCAATCCGGACCGCCGCGTGCAGGCCATCTTAATCGGGTTCGTCTTCAGCGCTTTCATCGAAGGGGCGGCCGGATTCGGGTCACCTGCGGCACTTGCCGCACCGCTGCTTATCAGCCTGGGCTTTCCGCCTCTCTGCGCTGCGGTGATTGCACTTATCTACAATTCAACTCCGGTCTCTTTCGGTGCAGTGGGCACTCCCACAAACATGGCCCTGGCGGTGACAATGCAGTCTGCCAAATCCATGGGGGCCGACCCGGAGCAGTACACGATGGCCCTTTCAAAATATACCGCCATCGGGCATTCGGCAGGTGCGTTTGTAATCATCTTCCTTGGTGTTTTTGTGATGTGCAGGATGTTCGGCCCCGACAAAAAGGGGAAGGATGCTCTGCCGGCACTGCCGTTTGCGCTCTTCACTGCCGTTGTGTTCGACTTCTTCTATCTGATGATGGCGCTTTTCTTCGGCCCCGAGTTCCCCACTCTGGTGGGTTCGGTGCTCACTCTTGCCGTGGTGATAATTGCCGCAAAGAAAGGTTTCCTCTGCCCGAAGAAGGTCTGGGATTTCGCTCCTTCCGGCCAGTGGGACAAGGACTGGTGCTCTAAGCAGGAAGTGAAGGCCGATTTCAACAACGGCATGAAGCTGTGGCTCGCCTGGGGCCCCTACATCATAATCGCTTTCCTGCTGGTTGCCAGCAGGCTCGACTGGTTCGGCCTCAAGACGCTTCTTACCGGCAATGCGTTCAAGGCGCAGATTCACGGCATCCTGGGCAATCCTGATGTGAACTGGTCTTGGAACTGGGGCTGGTGCCCCGGCGTAATGCCTTTCCTGCTGGTATGCATCATCACATTCTTCATCCATCGTGTGAGCCCAGCCAAGGTGAAAGAGGCTGTGTCTGACACTTTCAAGCAGACACTTGGTGCTGCCATAGCGCTCTTCTTCGGAGTCTCCATGGTGTATATCTACCGCAATACCGGAATGAATGCGGCAATCGACAAGTCTATGCTGTATGTGATGGCAGAAGCGCTTGCCAGCGGCACGAAGGATGCCTATCTGGCAGTAGCGCCTGTCATTGGTGCCATAGGGGCGTTCATGTCGGGCTCGAATACAGTTTCCAACACTCTTTTCGCCGGCCTGCAGTTCCAGACGGCGGTGCTTGTGGACATGAGCCCTGTGATAATTGTGGCCCTGCAGAGCATAGGCGGTGCCGCCGGCAATATGATCTGTGTCAACAATGTGGTTGCAGTGTGCGCCACCACGGGCACGGTCGGCACCGAAGGCAAGATTATCAAGACCAATATCCTGCCCTGTCTGATCTACTGCCTTGTGGTGACAATCGTCCTTGGTGCCTTCATAGTCTCAGGTGCCGACCCCCTCGGCCTCCTCGCCCGGTAAAGCACGGGCAGCGGGAGGCTACTCGATGGTGAAGCTGTAGAGCTTGGTGCGGCGGGCCTTGACGTTGATCTTGTAGTTGCTGCCTTCGGGAAGGTCGCAGATGAAGAGCTTGGTGTCGTCGCCAGTTACATTGTAGCTTGCTATCTTCTTGCCTGAAGGAGTGAGGACAGTGAGCTTCATCATTCCATCGGGAGCGACATTCACATTGGCGTAGAGCTTACTGCCGCCAGTCATCTCACGGGTGGTGAATTCACCGGTCTTGTCGCCCGCATTGATGCCGAACCCGCCACCAGCGCGGCTCTTGGAGATACCTACTGCATAATATCCTTCGCGGCAGAGCTTTGCAAAGCCTTCCCAGCCGCCAACCTCCTCGAAATAGCCGAGACGTTCGAAATCACGTCCGTCAAATACAGTGTGGACGAATTCAGGGGTGCACTCCTTGATGTCCGGGCAGCGGAAAAGGCATTCAGCCAGGTTGTGAGGGTTGGTGGTGGCGAAAATCATCTGATACACGTCATTACCCACCTGATAGCCCTGGGCGCTGAAATAGTCGTTGTAGAACGATTCGCCTATCTTGCAGCGTGACTGGTGAGGCGAATTCTCGAAGTTATGACCGTGATAAGGGTCGCGGCCGTAGCCGATCTGGCGGTAGATCTGCTGGTACTGCGAGTTGTATGCGCAGTCTGTGAACAGGTACACATCAGAGTCTTTAAGCTTTGACACACCCATTCCGTAATGCTGCTCGAAGGGGTCCTGAAGAGGCATGCACACATTGTGGTATGTCCAGTTGAGGCCGTCTTCGGTGCTGTAGAGGGTGGCGAGACGGTTGGAGTTGGGAAGTACGTCAAACTTCGAGTCGTATGGAGGGAAGCGGTGTACAGTCTGACCATGGATATGGTAGCGGGTCTTGCCGTCTTCGGTAATCCAGTTGTTGCCGCCGTTGTCGTTGGTGAAGAAACCGTTGTCAAACAGCTGCTCCGGATAGTTCGACATGTCGTAGAAGAGAGGCTTGTCTGTCAGGAACACGTCCTCGCCAGTCTCGGGCAGGCGCACCATGCAGTAGAGCGTACGCTCACGGGTACCTCCGAAACTGTAGTCGTACGAGCCCCAGAGGTGGCGCAGGATGATAAGGTCTGACACATCATACGGACCATGCTTTTCGGGGTCGTACATGTCATATTTCTTCTTCTGAAGGTCACCGATCCAGAAGCCGGGCAGTTTGGCCTGCTTCATCACGCGCTCTGTACTCGGTTCAGGCCCGGGCTCGAACACGGTTCCTGCGGGAATGGAATCTATCTCGGTGTAGGGACCCATGACATTGTCGGCCTCGAGAGTCACGAGGTGGCTGTCGGGAGAGAATACATATCCTGAATGGTAGTTGAGCTCCTGGAAAGTCATATAATACTTGCCATCTACCGTGCGGTAGAAGTCGCAGAAATAGGGATGGATGGAGAAAGCTCCGGGATGGTTGGAATTTGTGGTGCGGTAAACCTCGGTAAGCTCGGGCTGGAATACCTCCACAGGCATATTCTTTCTCTTTTCAAACAGATATTCATCGGGTGTGAAATACACTTTCTTCACGCATATCGGCTCTGTCGCCGGCCCGATTTCGGGAACACGGTCGATGCGGAGCATGCGCTGGTACTGCTTGCCGGCGATTGTGATGACGGCAAGGTAGCGCCCTGCAGGCAGATTGCCGATGCCGTCGAACTTGCATGTGTTTTCACCCTCCTTGATCTTGAATGTCTTTGAACATATTACGGTCGAATCCATCACGAAGTCTGCCCAGTGGTGGATATCAACCTGCGCCTTGCGCGCCTCTTTCATTCCCTCGGGAACGAGCACCGTCAGATTTGCCGATTCGGGGTTCTGGTAGTTTGCCAGCTCCCATTCGGTTTCGACTTCGGTAACCTTGAAGTTGAATGCTCCGCATTCTGAAGAAACTGCAAACAGCAATGCTGCAGCTGCAAGAAGGATGTGTCTTTTTCTCATGCTTATTCTTTTAATGATTGATTATTCTGCCATTTCTTTCTCCACGTCCTCCACTGTGATGGGGAGGCGTTTTGCGCCCAGGCGGCGGCAGCCGTCGGCTGTGATCAGGAGGTCGTCTTCAAGACGAATGCCGCCGAAGTCATAATATGCCTCGAGGGCTTCGTAGTTGATGAACTCCTTGAACTTGCCTTCGCCTTTCCACTGCTCTATGAGTGCGGGGATGAAATAGATGCCGGGCTCGTCGGTGATGACATGGCCGGGCTTGAGTGTGCGGGCCATGCGCAGCGAGCCCAGACCCAGCTGTGACGAGCGGGTCACCGTTGCGTCGTAGCCTACATAGTTTTCGCCCAGGTTCTCCATGTCGTGGACATCCAGGCCCATGTTGTGACCCAGGCCGTGGGGCATGAAGAGCCCCATTACTCCAAGTGCCAGCGCCTCGTCTACATCGCCTTTCACAAGTCCGATGTTGCTCAGTCCCTGGAGCATCAGGCGGGCCACTGCCAGGTGCACCTCTTTATAGGAGATGCCGGGGTGCGCTATTTCTGCAGCGTATGAGTTGGCGCAGGATACAATTGTGTATATGTCTTTCTGCCTTGCGGTGAACTTGCCGCTGCAGGGGAGGGTGCGGGTGAAGTCGCTGCAGTAGTGCGAAGCGATTTCGGCACCGGCGTCGATCACGCACATGCGGCCGGGCGTAAGGATCTGATGGTGCGAGTGGTTGTGGAGGGTCTCGCCGTTCTGCGAAAGTATCGAGGGGAACGAAACCATATATCCGCCGCTTATGCACACGCCTTCCATGGCACCTACAAGCTCCTGCTCCTTCATTCCGGGCTTCATCAGCTTGAGCGCTGTCATGTGCATGGCATAGCCGAGGTCGCAGGCCTGGTCGATCTGCTCTATCTCGCACTGCTCCTTGATGATGCGCAGCTCTACCACGCCCCTTATCAGATCTTCTGAAGCAAGGTCATTCACGGCGCGGGGCGAAACATTGAACATTTCGCCGAGAAGGATCTTGTTATGGTTGCGGTACTGAGGGAGGAAGTGCACCCTGCGCCCCTTCTCCAACGCATCCTTTATGAATGAGGCAAGCCTTGCAAAGGGGTAGCTCTTGCATACACCCACCTCGGCAGCGCGGTCGGCCACACTTTTCTGAGGCCCCATCCAGATGATGTCGTCCATATCCACATCATCTCCGAAGATGATAGACCCGCCGCTGTCGATATCCATCACTGCTGCAAGGTCGGGGCAGTCCAGCCCGAAGAAATAGAGGAACGAGCTGTCCTGGCGGAAGATATAGTCGTTGCCGGAATAGTTTGCGCCGGCTTCACTGTTGCCTAAAAAAAGAAGGATGCCGTCTGAAAACTCTGCTGCGAGTTTTTTGCGGCGGCTGATATAAGTTTCTTTGGTGAACATAAATCCTGGAATTTATTCTGTGGTGAAAAAGAATTTTTACAAAGATAAAATTTTTTTGTGACACTTCAGCCCTGCAGGCGGCTCTGGGGTGCAATGTTAATTAGTGGTTGATAAAGTCGTGTGGCGACCCTTAAATCGTAGCGTTTTTCTTATGTAACTTGCACTCGAGTTTCCGCCTCTGCACGGGTGCATACATCCGTGCAAGGGAGTTAACGCTGCAATAACCGCTTAATTTATAACCAAATAACTATGACCAAATACTTATTTCAGGATGCCCTCAACGCCTCAAAGGAATATTTTGAAGGTGATGAACTGGCAGCTTCGGTATGGATCAACAAGTACGCGTTGAAAGACTCTGAAGGAAATCTTTTCGAGAAGAGTCCTGCAGACATGCACTGGCGTCTTGCGTCTGAATTCGCACGCATAGAGCAGAAATACGCCAACCCCATGACCAAGGAGGAGATATTCGACCTTCTTGACAAATTCAAATATGTCATCCCCCAGGGCGGCCCTATGTCAGGCATAGGCAACGACGCACAGGTGTCTTCGCTTTCCAACTGCTTTGTAATCGGTAACGACCACCCTGCAGATTCATATGGTGGAATCATGATGATAGATGAGGAGCAGGTACAGATCATGAAGCGTCGCGGAGGTGTAGGCCATGACCTCTCGCACATCCGTCCTGCCGGCAGCAGCGTGCTCAACAGCGCCCTCACTTCCACAGGCGTGGTGCCTTTCATGCAGCGTTACTCAAACTCGACCCGCGAAGTGGCACAGGACGGCCGCCGCGGTGCATTGATGCTCAGCATCTCTATCAAGCATCCCGACTCTGAGGCATTCATCGATGCCAAGATGGAGCAGGGCAAGGTTACAGGAGCCAATGTCTCAGTGAAGGTAGACGATGAATTCATGCGCGCCGCACTTTCAGGACAGAAATATATCCAGCAGTATCCCGTTTACGCACAGAAGGCCAAAGTCACGAAAGAGATAGACGCCTCTACATTGTGGCGCAAGATCATCCACAACGCGTGGAAGTCGGCAGAGCCCGGTGTCCTCTTCTGGGATACAATCCTCCGCGAATCAGTGGCAGCCTGCTATGCCGACCAGGGCTACCGCACAGTCAGCACCAACCCCTGCGGTGAGATTCCTCTCTGCCCCTACGATTCATGCCGCCTGATTGCCATCAACCTCTATTCATACGTTGTGAACCCCTTCACACCCGAGGCATACTTCGACTTCGACCTCTTCAAGGTACATGTGCGCAAGGCAATGCGCCTGATGGACGACCTGATTGACCTTGAGATGGAAAAGATTGCTGCCATCCTCAAGAAGATCGAGAGCGACCCCGAGGACGAAGATATCAAGCGTACCGAACACGACCTCTGGCTCAAAGTCCAGAAGAAATCCCTGGGCGGCCGCCGTACAGGCCTCGGCATCACTGCAGAAGGTGACATGCTGGCAGGTCTGGGACTTCAGTACGGTTCTGCAGAGGCAATCGAGTTTGCAGTTAACGTGCAGAAGACTCTTGCAGTGGAGGCATACCGCTCATCAGTGGAGATGGCCGGCGAACGTGGTCCGTTCCCCATCTACAACGCAGAGAAAGAGCGCAGCAACCCCATGATCCTCCGCATCAAAGCTCAGGATCCCGAGCTTTACGAGCAGATGGTGAAGGTTGGCCGCCGCAATGTGTCTATGCTTACAATCGCCCCCACAGGCTCTGTAAGCCTCATGACACAGACCACTTCAGGCATCGAGCCTGTCTTCCGCCCTTACTACAAGCGTCGTAAGAAAGTCAACCCCAACGACAAGAATGTCAATATCACATACAAGGATGATGTAGGCGACTGCTTCGAGGAGTTCTACGTATTCCATCATCATTTCCTCACCTGGGCTGCAACTCAGGGCATCACAAAAGAGGAGATCTATAAGATGACCGACGACCAGATAGACGCACTGGCTGCCCGCTCACCGTATCACAACGCTTCTGCAGCCGATGTGGACTGGGTCGCAAAGGTCCGCATGCAGGGTGAGATGCAGAAATGGGTAGACCACTCTATCAGCGTCACAGTAAACCTCCCCGAGGATATCAGCAAGGAGACAGTGGCAGAAGTATAC